>RGAU01000074.1 GCA_009919975.1 Gammaproteobacteria bacterium | reverse complement strand
ACCTCAAGGAGGGCCGAGGCCGGATCGCCGCGCATATCCATACCCATCTTGTCGATCTCATCGAGCAAGAAGAGCGGGTTTCGCACTTCGGCCTTCGCCATCTTTTGCAGCACCTTGCCGGGCAAGGAGCCGATATAGGTACGACGATGACCACGGATCTCTGCCTCGTCGCGAACGCCCCCTAGCGCCATGCGAACGAACTTACGGTTCGTCGCCTTGGCGATGGATTCTCCGAGGGAGGTCTTCCCAACCCCCGGCGGCCCCACCAAGCACAGCACCGGGCCCTTGAGCTTCTTCACCCGTTGCTGCACCGCGAGAAACTCGAGGATGCGGGTTTTAACTTCCTCTAAGCCGTAATGGTCGGCATCGAGCACCTTCTCCGCCGCTTCGAGGTCCCGGCGCAGCTTGCTCTTCGCCGTCCAGGGCACGGAAAGGATCCAGTCGAGGTAGGCCCGGACCACCGTGGCTTCGGCCGACATGGGAGACATGCTCTTCAGCTTAGCCAGTTCGCTCTTCGCCTTACCCTTGGCTTCCTCGGTCATGCCTGAGCTTTCAATACGCTCCGCGAGCGCGTCCACCTCGCTCGGGGCGCCCTCTTCGAGTTCGCCGAGCTCCTTCTGAATGGCCTTCATCTGCTCATTCAGATAGTACTCGCGCTGGCTCTTCTCCATCTGCTTCTTAACGCGCCCGCGAATGCGCTTTTCGAGCTCGAAGACGTCCATTTCCCCCTCGAGGAGGCCCAGGAGGCGCTCCAGGCGGGATTCCAGCTCCACGGCCTCGAGAATGGCCTGTTTGTCCTCAAGCTTAAGGCTGAGCTGGCTCGCAATCGTATCCACCAGGCGCGCGGGATCTTCGATGGCGGAAACCGAGGTGAGAACTTCCTGTGGGACCTTCTTCGAGGCCTGCACGTAGCTTTCAAAGGGCCCCATGATGGAGCGCACCAAGCCCTCGGCTTCCCGCCCGCTGCGCTTCGGCTCGGCCAGGGGCTCCACCGAGGCCGTAAGAAAGGGCCCATCGGTATCGAGGGTTCGGATGGCGCCCCGCTGCCCCCCTTCAATGAGCACCTTAACCGTACCGTCAGGCAACTTAAGGAGCTGAAGGATGGTGGAAATGGTGCCAATGGCAAATAGGTCGTCGAAGCCCGGATCCTCGACCTCGGCGTCTCGCTTGGCAACGAGCAGGACCTTTTTATCGTCATCCATGGCCGCTTCTAGGGCCTTGATGGATCGCGCAGTCCCTACGAAGAGCGGGTGGACCCCCTGCGGAAAAACCACCATGTCGCGGAGGGGAAGAATGGGAAGATCGGTGAGCTCGCTTGCCACATCACTGGCCATGGGAGGTCCTTTTCCGGGGGGTTAGGCGTTCTACGGGAGAGGGGCTCTACCACTTCGCCGTGGGGGCTTGTGGCACGCCACCCCTCACCCTACAGGAAACTTCAAGGAGGCTTAGTGATCCTCCGGTACCGCCCGTGCCTGCTCGACGTTCTCGTAGATCATCATGGGCTCCGACTCGCCCTGAATCACCGATTCGTCGATAACAATTTTGCTGACGCCCGCCTCCGAAGGGAGGCGATACATGATATCGAGAAGTACATTCTCAAGGATGGAGCGCAGGCCCCGGGCGCCGGTTTTGCGCTCCATGGCGCGCTTCGCGACGGCCCGCAGGGCATCATCCCGGAAGTCCACTTCCACGCCGTCCATCTCAAAAAGCTTACCGTACTGCTTCGTCAGGCTATTTTTCGGCTCCGTGAGGATGCGCACCAGGGCATCGGAGTCGAGCTCGCCCAGGGTGGCGATCAGGGGCAGGCGGCCGACGAACTCGGGAATGAGACCGTACTTAATCAAATCCTCGGGCTCGATCTGGCTGAGCAGCTGACCGATCGACTTGGCGTCGGACTCACCCTTCACCACGGCGTTAAAGCCAATCCCGCTCTTATCGGAGCGCTCCTGGATGACCTTGTCGAGCCCTGCGAAGGCCCCGCCGCAAATGAAGAGGATGTTCTTCGTGTCCACCTGCAGGAATTCCTGCTGCGGATGCTTACGACCACCCTGGGGCGGCACGGACGCCACCGTGCCCTCAATGAGCTTAAGCAGCGCCTGCTGTACCCCTTCCCCGGAGACGTCCCGGGTAATGGAGGGGTTATCCGACTTGCGAGAGATCTTGTCGATCTCGTCGATGTAAACAATGCCCACCTGGGCCTTCTCGACGTCGTAGTCGCACTTTTGGAGGAGCTTCTGAATGATGTTCTCGACATCCTCCCCCACGTACCCGGCTTCCGTGAGCGTGGTGGCGTCGGCGATGGTGAAAGGCACATCGAGAAGGCGAGCCAGGGTTTCCGCAAGCAGCGTTTTACCGCTGCCCGTGGGACCGATCAGAAGGATGTTCGACTTCGACAGCTCGACGTCGTCCTTCTTGCCCTTGTAATTCAGGCGCTTGTAGTGGTTGTAGACCGCCACGGACAGTACGCGCTTGGCGCTATCCTGACCAATGACGTATTCGTCGAGGATGGCCTTAATTTCGTCCGGCTTCGGTAAGCGCGCCTGCTCGGATTTCTCCTCGCTCTCCTGCACTTCCTCGCGGATGATGTCGTTGCAGAGCTCGACGCACTCATCGCAAATAAACACGGACGGACCGGCAATCAGCTTCCGGACCTCATGCTGGCTTTTCCCGCAAAACGAGCAGTACAGCAGCTTGCCGCCGTCGTCGCCCTTTCCGTTTTGCTCGTCGCTCATGCCAGACCCTCGGCCGTCATCAATTCTTCAAATACCATGCGTTCTGCAGGCCCATATTGCAAGCCCAGGGACCGGCGCCTAGGCCGCGTCGCTTTCCGCCGCGCCGGGCTTCCGAGGCCGCTGCACCGTATCAATGAGTCCGTAGGTAGCGGCTTCATCGGGGGTCATCCAGCGGTCCCGATCCGTATCCTTGGCGATCTGCTCCATGCTCTGGCCCGTGTGGGTAGCCAGAATCTCATTGAGCTGGGTCCGCATGCGAAGGATTTCCCGGGCTTGGATCTCAATATCCGATGCCACCCCCTGGGAGCCCCCGGAGGGCTGGTGGATCATGATCCGCGCGTTGGGAAGCGCAAAACGCTTCCCGGGCGCCCCAGCAGCCAACAGCAACGCCCCCATGCTCGCCGCGTGGCCCACGCACATGGTGAGCACGTCGCAGCGGATAAACTGCATGGTGTCGTAGATCGCGAGCCCCGCCGTCACCGAACCCCCGGGGGAGTTGATGTACAGATGCACGTCCTTGTCCGGATTTTCCGACTCCAGAAATAGCATCTGGGCAACGATGAGGTTCGCCATGTGGTCGTCTACCGGACCCACGGCAAAGATGATGCGATCCTTCAGGAGGCGCGAATAAATGTCGTAGCCGCGCTCTCCCCGAGCCGTCTGCTCTACCACCATGGGCACTAGGCCCAGGTTTTGGATCTCGTGGTGATCGCTCATCAAAGCCTCGCTTCTTCTCGGTGGATCTTAGCCTTCGGCGCTGTCGTCCTCGGCAGCGTCGTCATCCGAGCCCCTACCCTGCTGCTGCGCCGCCGCCAGGGCGTCCTCGTAGGACATGGCGACGGTGCTCACGGTCATCTGCTCGAGAAGCCAATCAATGACTTGCTCTTCGATAGCCGCGTTGCGCAGCTGGCTCATCTGTTCGTCGTTGCCATGGTACCAGCTCTTCACCTGCTCCGGCTCATCGTAGGGCGCCGCGATGTCGTCGAGCATGGCTTCGACCCGCGCGTCATCGGCGGTCATGGCCTGCGCATCCACCACGTGGGACATGAGCAGGCCGAGCTTCACACGACGCTCCGCCTGGCTGCGGAAGAGCTCTGCGGGGAGCTGGTGCGGGTCCATGCCCTGGCCCCCGAACTGGCGCGCCATGTCGTGCTGCATGCGATGGATCTCTTCATGCACCATCGCCTTCGGCAGGTCGACTTCATGCTTATCGGCCAGCGCGTCCATAACTTGATTCTTTACGCGCGTGCGCACGGCGTTACGGAGCTCCCGCTCCATGTTCGACCGCACTTCTGCTCGGAAGGAGCTGAGCTCGCCGTCTTCCACGCCAAACTGCGTGAAGAAGGCCTCATCCAGCTCGGGCATTTCGGCCTTGGCTACGGCCTTCGCCTTAATCTCGAAGACCGCCTCCTGACCCTTCAGGGCTTCGTTACCGTAGTCTTCCGGGAAGGTCACTTCCAGGCGCTTCTCATCCCCGGCCTTGAGGCCCTCAAGCCCCTCTTCGAAGCCGGGAATCATGCGGCCGCTGCCAAGCACGATTTTGGCGTCTTCTGCGGCGCCGCCCTCGAAGGCCTCGTCACCGAGATAGCCCGTGAAGTCGACGGTGATCTCGTCGCCGTTCTCCGCCGCACGCCCATCCTCGACCACGAAGGCCTTACGCTGCTCCCGGAGGCGCTCGATCATGGTGTCGATGTCCGCTTCCGTTACTTCGGCTTCCGGGGTCTCCACCGCCGCCTGGGAAAGATCCCCGAGGGTGACGTCCGGGAACACCTCGAAGGTGGCCGCGTAGGCGAACTGGCTATCGTCGTTCTCCGAGACCCACTCAAGACTCGGCTGCCCCGCGGGGCGCAGGGACTGCTCCGCCATGGCCTGGAAGACCGTACGCTGCATCAGCTCGCCGGCCACTTCCTGCCGAACCCCAGGGCCGAAGCGGCGCTGGATTTCCTTGAGGGGAACCCGCCCGGGGCGGAAGCCAGGTAGGCGCGCGCGCCGAGCCGTGTCTTGAAGACGCTTTTGAACCTCCTGCTGGAAGTCCTCCACGGGAAGCTGCACCGTCATCTTGCGCTCGAGCGCCTCGGTGGTCTCGATCGTTACCTGCATACTGGTCTCGTTATGGCTGGTTTAAACCGATGGACGCCCGCGGGGAGCGTACCGCTCATGACTTCTAGGGCGCCTTCGCGGAGGGAATCAGAAAAGGAGGGAAATGGGGTGGACGATGGGGCTCGAACCCACGACCGCCGGAATCACAATCCGGAGCTCTACCAGCTGAGCTACGCCCACCATAACGCGATGGTGCTACGCCCTTTCCTTCCTGCTGCCCCAGCGTTGGCACGCCCGGCAGGGCTCGAACCTGCAACCCTCGGCTTAGAAGGCCGATGCTCTATCCAGTTGAGCTACGGGCGCTTTGGGTTCGACGCTTTCCCCAACCCGGCGCCGCATCCAACCGCTGGCTGCGTCGTTGGAGACGCCCCTTTTCAGGAGGCGCGATGGTACGCCCCCCCTCCTTAGGCGTCAACGCAGGCCCCCCCATTCCAGGCCCCGGGGCACCCTGCCCTAGGCGCTCCCCCGGCGCCGTGCGAGAATTCCTTCTCGACCCTTGGCTAAGGCGAAAGCAACTTGAACACTGCGGCGGGCGAAGACCCCATGGGGCAGATCCTCGATGGCCGAGCCATTGCGGAGATCGTTAAGGGAACGGTGAAGGCTGGGGTGGAAGCACGTCGTCGCAAGGGACGGGCTGCCCCGGGGCTCGCGGTGGTGCTCGTGGGAGACGACCCCGCCTCGGAGATCTACGTGCGCAACAAGCACCGGGCCTGCGACGCCGTGGGCATTGTCTCCCAGGTGCATCGCTACGAGGCCGCCACGGCTCCGGAGGTTGTACTCGCGCAATTGGACGCGTTAAACGCCGACCCCACGGTCCATGGGATCCTGGTTCAGAGCCCCCTGCCCCCCCACTTCGACGACGACGCCATTATCGAGCGCATCGCCCCGGAAAAAGATGTGGACGGCTTTCATCCCCATAATTTGGGACGGCTGGCCCAGCGCCGCCCAGCCCTTCGCCCCTGCACGCCGAAGGGCATCATGACCCTTTTGAGCCACACGGGGCGGCCCCTCCGGGGCCAGCACGCGGTCATCGTCGGTGCCTCGAACCACGTCGGCCGGCCCATGGCTCTCGAACTGCTGCTCGCGGGCTGCACCGTCACCAGCACCCATAAGTTTACGCAGGATCTCGCGGGGCACGTTCAGCGCGCCGACCTCGTTATTGCGGCGGCGGGACGACCGGGACTCGTGCAGGGGGCATGGATCAAGCCCGGGGCCATCGTCATCGACGTGGGCATCAACCGCCTGGGCAGCGGCAAGGTGGTAGGGGACGTGGAGTTCGAGGCCGCGCGGGCTCGAGCCGCCCATATCACCCCCGTGCCCGGGGGCGTAGGCCTCATGACCGTTGCCTCTCTCCTAGAAAATACCCTGCTGGCCGCCGAACTCGCCGATGGGCCGGCCGCCTAAGCGGAGATTCCTTACACCCTAGGCAAAGGCCGGCAGACCGCTGTGGAAGCGCAGCTCGGGATCCTCGGCTTCGATCAGCCGTGCTTCTTCCCTTCGAAAATGCTCACAGCGCACCGCTACCGCATCCTTCCTGAACCGATCCTCCGCCAAGCGCAGATAGGCTTCAAAATGCCGGGCCTCGGAGGCGAGAAGGCGTCCGTAGAACTTGGCTAGGGGCTCTGGCAAGTGGGGTTGAAGCGCAGAGAAGCGCTCACAGGAGCGCGCCTCCACGAAGGCGCCGCACACCAGGAGGTCAAGCAGCCGGTCCGGCTCCGCGCTTCGGACTAGGGCGCGGAGCCCCTGGGCATAGCGACTGGCGCTCACCGGGCGATGGGGAATCTCTAGCCGCCGCATGAGCGCCGCCACCTGCTCGAAATGGCGGAGCTCTTCCCGGGCGATGCGACTCATGGCGTCGGCCAGGACCCCGTCCCGGTCATAGCGAAACATGAGCGCCAACGCCGTCGAGGCCGCCTTCTTCTCACAATTGGCGTGGTCATTTAGCAGCGTCGACAAATCCTTCGCCGCCGCCTCGCACCAGGCCCTAGGGGTCCGGGTGCCGAGGAAGGCATGCACCGGGGCCAGTTGGTCGGCGTCAGCCATAAATCCGTCCCTCCCCTAGCAGGTAACGCTCATAGTGGGCCTCCGACAGGGCCAAAAAGCGTCGATCGATTTCATCGCGAAGCTCCGCCGCGCTCCAAGCCTCCGCCTCCGCCGCCGGAGCCAGACCATAGGCACCGAGGCTACGGATGTGCCGCGCCCCCCGGCGTAGCAGACCGTAGGCGCGGGAGGCCGGTGTGCCCCCGGTATCATCCGGGATACGGTGCTTCTGTCGCTGCGCCTCGAGCAGCGCCTCATCCTCCACGGACAGAAGGGACAGCACCACCTGGTCCCGGAGGGCTACTAGACGCGCCCAGACCGCCCTCTTCTCTTCATCGCCATAGCGATTCCAATTTACGATCTCATGGGAAAAGCGCTTGCAGCCGCGGCAAACCAAATCACCATAGGTCGTGGAGCAGAGGCCCACGCAGGGGGTCTTCACCGCCATCGCTAACCGTGCTCGGGCAGATCGAGGCGACGCATGGGCCCATCCCCCCGCTCGGCCTTGGCCGCGTCGGAGCGATGAACGGAGATGGCGGATAGATAGCTGGCGTCGACGTCCCCCGTAACGTAGTGCCCATCAAAGACCGAGCATTCGAAGGCCTCGATCTCCGGGTTGCCCTCCTTCGCACAAGCGATGAGGTCATCCAAGCGTTGGTAGAACAGGCGATCGGCGCCGATCTGACGACAGATCTCCTCCTCCGTACGGCCGTGGGCGACGAATTCCTCCGGGGCTGGCATGTCGATGCCATAGACATTGGGGTATCGCACCGGCGGCGCCGCGGAGGCCAGGTAGACCTTCTTTGCCCCGGCCTCCCGAGCCATTTCCACAATCTGCTGAGAGGTGGTGCCGCGGACGATGGAATCATCTACCAGGAGCACCGTTTTCCCCTGGAACTCGAGGTCGATGGCGTTGAGCTTTTGTCGCACTGATTTCCGCCGCTGCTGCTGCCCGGGCATGATGAAGGTACGGCCGATGTAGCGGTTTTTGGTGAACCCTTCCCGGTACTTCACATCCAGCTCGTAAGCCAGGGGAAGGGCTGCGGTGCGGCTCGTTTCTGGGATGGGAATCACCACGTCAATGTCGTGCTGGCCGTTGGGAAAGGCTTCGAGGATTCGCTGGGCCAGCCGCTCCCCCATGCGAAGCCTGGCCTTGTAGACGGAGACGTCGTCCATGATGGAGTCCGGGCGCGCGAGATAAACGTGCTCAAAAATGCAGGGACGGCACTGAGGATTGGGGGCGCACTGCTGCGTATGCACCGTGCCCTCGAGGTCCACGAAGAGCGCTTCCCCGGGGGCGATATCCCGCACCAACGCGAAGTCGAGGACGTCCAGGGCCACGCTCTCCGACGCCACCATGGTTTCCCGCCCCGCCGCCGTATCCCGATGCCCAAAAACCAGAGGGCGAATGCCGTAGGGATCGCGAAATGCGAGGAGACCGCGCCCCATAATCAGGAGCACCACTGCGTAGGCCCCTCGGCACCGCTCATGCACCGCGCGTACAGCCTCGAAGATATCCTCCGGGCCCTCCGCCGCCGTACGCGCCCGCCCCGCAAGCTCATGGGCGAAAACGTTAAGCAGAATTTCCGAGTCCGACTCCGTGTTGATGTGCCGCAGGTCAGCGCGGAACATGGCCTCCTTCAAGGCCTCGGCGTTGGTGAGATTGCCGTTATGGGCCAGGGCGATGCCGTAGGGCGAATTCACGTACATGGGCTGGGCTTCCGCCACGCTGGACGAACCCGCCGTGGGATAGCGCACGTGGCCTATGCCGTGATGCCCCTGCAGGCGCTCCATGTGCACCTGCTGGAAGACGTCCCGCACCAGGCCGTTGGCCTTTCGCATGGATAGGCGCCCGCCATCGCTGGTAACAATCCCCGCGGCATCCTGGCCCCGATGTTGGAGTACCGTGAGCGCATCGTAGAGCGGTTGGTTGACCGGTCCGGTGCCGTGAATTCCCACAATGCCGCACATACCCTACCCCTCGTTCTAACGCCAGCCGAGCATAACAAGAAGACCTTCCAGCGCACGGGTCAGTAAGAAAAAGCCTTCGCCGAGGGGGGCGCTCAGGCGTCCTACCCCCCACCAGGAATCGGCTCCGAGCAAGGGCTCGAGAACCCCCGCAAGCACTAGCAAAAAAAGCCCGCCGCGAAGGGCGCCAAAGACGCCTCCAAGCAGATGCCCCAGGAACCCCAAATCCACGTCTAGGGCCCCAAGGAATAGCACTCGCTGCACTAAGGTTCCCAGGGCAAGGGCCAGAGCAAAGGCTAGAAAGAACGCGAAGCGATCCCGCAGAAGCCCTTCTCCCAAGGCTACGGGCAGCCAGTGAGAAAGCGCCTGAGCCAGACCTACGGCAACCAGCAGCGCGATCGCCCAGAGCAATAGGGTCAGCCCCTCCTTCACCGCGCCCCGAAGCACACCCACCAGGGTCGTGAGCCCTAGAGCGAGGAGGAGTCCCGCATCCACCGGAGAGATCATGGGGTACTCCCGGGTTTGACCGCGTGAAAGTACACAAGGGTCCCGTCATATCCAAAACGGGCCTTCAGCGTTTCCCGCTGAGCCCACAGGACGGCCCCCTGCAGGCGAGGTCCAAGGGCCAGATCATAGCCTAGCGCGTCGCCGTCGCCCTCCCCGGGGAAAATAGGAAGGACATACACCGTGAGTCCGGCCTCCTGAAGCCTGTCCCGAGCGGCCATAGCCGGCTCAAGCTCGGCAAAGCGGTCTAGAACGAGGGAAAAGGGCCCGGCTCCCAATCCCTCCTCTTCCTTCGCCCCCTCAAAGGCGGCCAGCACCGTTTCCGGCACCGGGAGATGACGAGGCAATCCCCGAAGCGGCGCCTGACCCTCTTGGCCGAGGCGACTGAGCCGCGCCCAGCGAGCGGACCCCTCCACCACTTCCGGCCAATCGTCCATAACCTCGCTTAGATCGTTGGCGGGCAGAGACGGTAAGGGGGTAAGCGGTTCGGTCGGCGCGTCAAAAAGCAGGGGCACGCCCGCCGCCAGGGCCAGCAGGCCCACGAGCCCTAGGAGCGGCCGGCGCATCAGCACCCCGCCCCGGTCCCGTTGGGCAGAAGCGCGGTCTCAGCTGCGGACGCCACGGAGAAGGAACCCAAAAAGCCTACCCGCTTAAGTCCTTGGCTGCGGGAAGCGACCACCGTCTCCCGAAGCGCCTCCGGGCTTAGGGACGGTAGCACCTCAAAGGGTTGCCCCACAGCGTTGCAGAGAGGGGCGAGACGCGCCGCTAGGGTCTCCCCCGCCTGCCCCCGGGGCCCCGGGGTGGGCACGAAGACCCAGCGTTGCACCTTCGGCGCCAAGGCATGAAACATGCCCTCCGCATCCTTGTCGGCGTAGCAACCGAAGACGGCAAGATCAAGGGGCGACTCCAGGCGCTCCGCCAGGAAAGCGGCAGCGTGGGGGTTGTGCGCCACATCAAAGAGCAGCCCTTGCCCCTCAAGCGTTCGCCACTGTTGGCGGCCCGGCGGCGGCGTCATGGCCAACGCGCTGTCGAGCACCACCTCCGTCAAGGGATAGCCCAGGGCCGCCCAGGCTTGAAGGGCGCCGAGAAAGCTCGGCGGCGCCACCGGCAGGGGCGCGGACAGGGGCCAGGCAAGAGACTGTTCAAAGCCCGTGACGAAGGCCTCGGGCTCAGTGGCCCGGGCTCGCACACCAAAGTCCAGGCCCCACCGGGCGCTGGGGCACCCTAGGGCCGCGACCCGCTCCAGCACCGACGCTGGCGGATGGGGATCGGCAATGATCACGGGGCGCCCAGGTCGAAAAACGCCCGCCTTTTCTAGGCCGATGGCCTCCCGGGTCGATCCTAGCCAGCTCTGGTGGTCCAGATCCACGGGGGTCAGGAGGGCCAGATCTGCGTCGATGATATTCACGGCATCAAGGCGACCCCCGAGTCCAACCTCAAGGATGGCTAAATCCAGGGCGGCGTCAGCCATGATCAATAGCGCAGCCAGAATGGCCGTCTCAAAATAGGTCAGGGTGAGGCGACCTCGGGCGGCCTCGATACGCTCAAAGGCCTCAACGATCTGCC
>RGAU01000073.1 GCA_009919975.1 Gammaproteobacteria bacterium | reverse complement strand
TCGATCACCCTAACAATGTTCCGCTTCGCCACCTCGTCCACGGCGAACTCCAGGGATCGGCTCGAATCCTTCATGCGCGCGTTGAGCATCTCCACCGCCGCCTTCACGGCATCGATCATTTCCGTAGGCGACACCTCGGGCTTTTCCACCGCAGCCACGGGCCGCGCCTCCGCTGGGGCCGGCCGCGCCAGCTCCGCTACCCGCGGCGAGCCCAGCGCCTTTACGCTGTCTTCCGCTGCCATGTCGACACTCTCCTCTGCACACCCTCGCCCATAGGCAAGGACTCTGTGTCAGATATTCGACAGCAAAGCACAGCGCTTTAAAAGTTTTTGCGAAAACTTTTTCCGGAATCTAATTAGTTATATTTTTCAATTATTTAAGGCCTACTTCTTATTGGGCGAGAAGGGCAAGGTGTCGAAGGTCGAGGTCAAGCTATCGGAAAGCCCATTCATTTGCTCGATGAGTGTCTCCATGGCAATGAATTGGGAGAGGTAGCGGTCATAGACCCGAGTCATACGATCCTCAAGGTCCAGAAGGGCTTCTTCCTGATCGGCAATGCGCTCCTGAAGCCGGCTCGTTGCCCCAAGCAGGGGGCCCCGGCTCTTCAGCAGCTCATCAAGGCTCTTGAGCGCTTCCCCCGCAAGCCCCGCAGGATCGCTGCTGAAGAGAGACTGACTATTGGTGCCCGCCGTGAGCAGGGTCGATAGGTCCCCAAACCCCGCCCTCACCCGCTGGCTAAAAACCGCCTCATCGATGACCAGCTGGCCTGTGCGGTCCGTCTCGATCCCGAAGTCCAGCAGCCGGCTGTAAGCGCCCGACGGCGTGTTGCTTTCGTCACTGACCATGCTGCGAAGGGATCGCTGCACCATGCCAATGACGCTGTCCCCCTGGAGCACGCCCGCATCGTCTCCGGCGCCATCGGGATCGACAAGGTTAGAAAGAATACTTTCCGCGGCGTTGTAGGCAGCCACCAGCTCCCGAAGCGCTGTCTCGGCGACGATGCTGGTGGAATCAAGACTGAAGCTTTGATCCGAAGCCACCGCCTGGAGCGACAGCGTCACGCCTGGAAGAACGTCCGAGACCTCGTTGGTCGATCGCTGGTAGGTCAGGCCATTGAGCACAAAGCTTGCGTCTAGAGCAGCGCTGTCCTGGGAAGCGAAGTCAAAGCCCGCCACTCCGGTGGCGATGGTGAAAGCACCCTCTGCACCGGAGGCTCCGGAAACGACAATGCGGAGGCCAGCGGAGGCCGCCCCCGTATCCACAATTCGAGCGGAGAGTCCGAGATCAGCATCATTAATCGCCGCCACTATCCCCGCGGGGGTATCGGTGGCCACGGTCAGCGTTTGGGTTTGCGGTGAAGCGGATCCTTGCGTAATGGTTAGGGTCAACCCCGCGCCGCCCGAAAGTGCTGCGGACGCATCGGAGAAGCCCGTGGAGCTTCGGGACTCGGCACTGGCGAGGCGCGTAATGCTCATGGCGTATTGCCCCGCCTCCGCACCCGCGCCCGCATCTACGGAGACTGCCGTGCTGCTGTTCCGCAGCACCACCGCGCTGAGATCGTCAGCATCATTGAGGTTTTGGAATGCTGAACGCACCCCTTCAAGGGCCGCGGAGACCTGCCCGTAGGCGGAGATGGTCGCTTCCGTCGAACTGATTCGGGAATTGATCTGCTCCGCCTGGGGCGCCCGCTTAGCCTCCACGAGGGCGTCCACGATGGCCTTGGTATCGAGGCCGGAGCCGGCGCCCAGCGCGCTTAGCAGTTCGATGGCCATGGCCTACCCCCTAGCGCAGGAAATTGAAAAGGCTTTGCCCCGCAATGCGCGCGAAGCTGCTTTGCGCCGCCTCCAGAGCCAGCTGATCCGCCCGAAGCTTGGTAATGGCCTCGGCAAAATCCAGGTCGCGCAGATCGGAGATGAGGGCGTCCGTTTGTAGCCGCTCCTCGGAAAGGATTTCCCGCTGCTGATTCACTGCGGATAGATCCGTACCCACCCGAGCCAGGGCGAGGGACGAGCCCTCCAGCATGCTGTCGAGCTGGGCGAGGGTCGTGCCTCGAAGATCCCCCCCGGTCTCGAGCGCCTCCGCAAAGCGGTCGATGGCGCTGAAGAAGCTCTCTCGCGTGCCCTCTGCCGCCCCCGGAACCGTCACCGGCGTAAAAAAGTCCGTCCCCGGGCGAGCCAGAAGCAAGGCGCGGCTCTCCCCCACGGGCACGGCAATGCGCGTGCTATCTCCCAAATAGGTGACGATGCCATCCACTCCTCGCGCAAAGGCCGCCCCCTGAGTGGCTGCCCCGGCGAAGATGGCGTTGCCTTCCGCGTCCCGGGTATTGGCCAGGGACAGAAGCTCGTCGCCCAAGGCCCGCACCTCCAGGGCAAACACCTGCTTATCCGTAGCGCTGTAGGTATCGTTCGCCGCCTGAATGCCCAGCTCCTTTAAGCGAATGAGTACGTCGGATACGGATCGGAGAGCGCTTTCCTGGAGATTGGCTCGAGCCTCGGCCCGGTCGAGAAGGCCTAGGCGCACGTCCTGATTCGACCGAAGCGCATCCAAGCGAAGAAGCGCCGTGGCGTCCTGCGGGGCCTCCCGGGGCGCCAAAAAGGCTTCCCCGCTGCTGATTCGCGCCTGCTGCTGGGCAAGTTCACCGGTGAGCTTACCCATCTGCCCTGCGGCGCGATCAAATTGCAGTACGGTAGAAATCTTCATAGCGACCTCAAATGGCCAATACGGCGTCGAATAGGTCCTGGGACGTCTGAATAATCTTTGCGGCTGCCTGGTAGGCTTGCTGATAACGAATCAGATCCGCCGCCTCCTCGTCGAGGCTCACTCCGGACACCCGATCCTTGGCTTCCTCAGCCTGAGCCTTCACCACCTCCAGGGCCTGCTCCCCAATCACGGCTTGCCGTGAAAGCGTGCCCAGGCGACTCGCCAAGCTGGCGTAGTAATCCCCGGCACTCTTACGGCCTAAGGCCTCAATGCCATCACTCGCCAGGGCCGCTAGGCGTTGCACATTCCGGTTGTCGTCTACGCCGAGAGCGTTGTCCTCCAGGAAAAAGACATCGCCCCCCGCGGGCTGCCCTTGAAAGGCGAGCACGGCCCCGCCGTAGCGGATCGATGCTCCGGGCAGGTAATTACCCCGGGCGAGCTCAGTCCCCGAAGAAACCTCCTCAATCACGTAGGTTGCCCCGCCCCCCTCAAAGCGGACCGCCAGGGCTTCCTCGCGGAGGCTCGTCAGCGCGTCGAAGGCCGGCGCCTCGTAGCGGGCGGCCACGGTCACCGTTTCCGCCCCGCTCAGCGACACCAACAGATCGTCTCGCTGCACGCCCCCAAGACGTACCCGAGTATCAAACCCCAGGGCACTGAGGGTGGCCGGGGTTCCCCCCGCACTCAGCGTCAGCGCAAAGGCTGCGGGGCCGGTCAGCGTGAGCTGACCGCCGTAGGCGCCCGTAGCCGTTCCTAAAATATTGTCGTCAGAAGCCAGGGGGGCTTGAGCGCCGATGAGAATGGACTCGCCCTCCCGTCCTTCCGCATTTCGGAGAATCAGCTCGCCGGCAAGCCCGGCACGGGCCATCACGCCCGTGGCACCGCTCTGGGCATTGATCGCATCCACCAGCCCGGAGAGATTCGAAACGGGGGTGGACCCAGACGCATTCACAATGGTGACGCCGTTCAGGGTGAGCCCAGCGTGATCGGAGAAATCAAGGTTGGTGAAGCTCAGGGCCGTTTCCGCCGTCGCCGTGATGCCTGCAGCGGTCAGCGCATCTTGGCCCGCAAGCCAGGCGGCCACGGAGGCGGCTGAGGCCACCCCCCTCCCATCGACGGCGATAGCGCCGCTTAGGGCCACGCCGTTCAGGCTGAGCGCCCCACCCTCCAGGGCACTCCTCACCGCTGCGCTGATGCCCCCCGCAGCCTCCAGGGAAAGGGGCCGGTCTCCCGACAGGGTCGCTCCCCCCTGGGCACCCAGATCAGCAAAGACCCCGCGATTCACGGTAAGGTCTCGATAGGTCTCATCCGCAGCAAGCGCCCGATAGCTAGCCCGGGGCGCAAAGCCCTGGTCCCCGGTGATCAGGCTTTCCTGCTCGGCGGCGCTCAAGGGCGGGCCTGAAAGGAGAATGCCTTCCCGAGTGAACACGCGAAGGTCCGTAGCCCCATCCGTCGCACCGGACAGCACGAGCTCCGTCCCCTCACTGCCCGCGGGCACGGCGAAAAGGGTTCCGTCTGGGCTTGAGAACGCCCGACCACTAGCGGGGGCGGGATTGTTGACCAACACCGTAGACAGGGTCCCGGGACCAGATCCTAGCGGGGGCGCCGGGGCATAGCTGACCGTCCCCTGGACGCTGGAGCCATTTAGCTCTGCGCCACGGAGGCGTAGCGGATCGGCGCCGGCGAGATGCTCCGCGCGGGCGAGGAGAAGGACGACCTCCCCTGCTCCACCGCGGCGTCCTTCCACCTTGAGGGTCTCGGCGCCGCTCGGCGTTCCACCGACCCGCAACACCGTGCCGTCGAGGGTAATCAGTCCCGCGTCATCGGCAGGAATCACCCGCGTGGCCTCCCCTGGCGCACCGGGAACGTGGGCCGCCCAGCGACTACTCAGGGGGTTAAAGCGGAGCTCAAAGCTCGACACGACCGTCGCGTCCCCCCCGGCCAGGGAGGTTTCTAGGGTAAATCCCCGTTCCCCGTCCAAGCCCGCGAGGCGGTAATCCGGCTTCAGGGCGAAAAGATCCCTGCCCGTGGAGCCATCAAGTCCCATGCCCCCGCGGTGCACGCGATTTACCTCGTCCCCTAGGCCCTGGGCAAGGCTATCGAGCGTGGCTCGCGTCGGCTGAAGTACCTGCTCACGAAAGGTCACTAACCCGCCAAGGGTTCCACCACCTAGGCCAGACAGCACCCTACGCCCCTGCGAGGGCTGGGCGGGCTCCAGAAAGAAGGCTATGCGGTCCTCGGCAAGGGGGTCGATCTGCAGGCCGAGGGTTCGCACCTCCGCGCCAGCCACAAGGGCGCCGGCGCCAGCGCTGGCACCCAAGCGCACGGTCACCACGCCGCTGGGCGCCTCCGTGACCTCCAGGCGGACCTTCTCCGCGAGTTCCCGCAGCAGCCGATCGCGCTCATCGAGCAAGCCCGGGGCCTGCTTACTAAGGGCGTCCTTCCGCCCGAGCTTGAGGTTGACCCCCCCAAGCTCCGCGGCGAGCGCGTTAATTTCCGAGACGGTGTTGGAAAGGTCCGTCTCCGAAGCCTCGCTCTGGCTGGTCAAAAAGCTGTCCAGGGCGCCAAAGCGATCCGCAAGGAGAGCGGCATCGCTTAAGGCAATCTCCCGCAGGGCGAGGGAGCTCGCGTCGGCCCCGAGGGCCCCGAGGGCACTGAAAAATTTATCGAGGGCGCCGCTTAGGGCGCTGTCCTTCGATGCAAAGCGATCCAGAATCCGCCCGGCGTACTCCACCAGGGGCTTCTGCGCGGCCAGGTCGCTCGTGCTGACCCGAAGCTGATTTTCGACAAAGCTGTCGAACTGGCGCTCCACCGCCACCACCCTGGCACCGGTGCCGAGGAAGGCGGTCCCGGCCTGAACCGGCTGATTTTGATTAATCGCGACGACCTGGCGGGAATAACCGTCGCTGTTGACGTTTGCGATGTTGTTGGAAACGGTGGCAAGGGCCTGCTTATAGACCCCGATGGCACTACTTCCTAGAGACAGTAAATCGCTCATGGCGCACGCCGTCCCTTAAGGGGCACGGGCACCGGCTCCCGGTTCGGAAGGGCCTTCGGCGCCGGAGCAGGGTTCACCGGCCGAGGCTCCAGGCCCGGGTGCAGGGAAAGGGCCGCCTCCGTGCTCCGGGGCACGTAGCGCGCGCTCGGATCGAGCTGCTGAGTCAGCACCTGGGAAAGGCCGATCCCTCCCCTCCGCGCCATGACCGTCGCCAGCTCCCGGTCGTACATGGCCTCATAGGTCTCCATGCTTTGGGAGTTGAAGAGATCGCTCTTCGTCACCGTCGCCCGCATGGACTTCATGACCATTTGCAAGAACATGGCTTCGAACTGCTGCGCCGTCTCCTGAAGCGCTGCCCCCTGATCGCGCTGAGCCTTCGCCCGAAGCGCTCCATAGGCCCCAAAGTCCAGGGAGGACCGGGCCACGGAAAGATCGGGGGCGCCGCTCATCAGATCACTACCAGCTCGGCGCGAAGGCTTCCCGAGCTCTTCAGCGCTTCAAGAATGGCAATGAGGGACGACGGCTTAGCGCCTACGGTGTTCACCGCATCCACGATATCCCGGAGCTCAACCCCGGGCTCGAAGAGGAACATGGGAACGGTGGGCTCCTCGACTTCGATATCGGCGTTTTGAATCACCGCCGTGTCGCCGCCGCCAAAGGCATTCGGCTGGCTGACTTGGTTCAGCGCTGAGATGCGCACGGATATGGAGCCGTGGTTTACCGCAGCGGCGGTGACCCGAACATTTCGAGAGATCACCACGGTTCCAGTGCGGGAGTTCACCACCACGCGCGCCGGCCCCTCCGCGGGGGTAACCGCTAGGTCGCCAACCATGCCCATGAAGCTCACGCGTTGATCGAGATCCCGGGGGGCGCGCACGGCGATGGAGGCGCCATCGATGGCGCGAGCCGTGCCCTCGCCGAACTCCCGATTAATGCCGTCCACAATCGCCGCCGCGGTCGCAAAGTCCGGAGATCCGACATTCAGCACAATGTTGTCGGCATAGCCAAAGGGGGTGTCAACAGCGCGCTCCACCAGGGCGCCGCCGGGAATGCGCCCCGCCGTCGGCACGCCGATGGAAACCGAGGACCCCGCGGCTTCGGCCCCAATGCCCGTGACCGTGAGCGGCCCTTGGGCCAGGGCATAAACTTCTCCATCGACCCCGAAGAGCCGGGTCATCACGAGATTGCCGCCCCGGAGGCTCTCGGCCTTACCAATGGTGGACACATTAACGTCGAGGCGCTGCCCAGGCTTCGCAAAGGGAGGAAGTTCCGCCGTCACCAGCACCGCGGCGGCGTTGGCCACGTCGAGCTGCCGGGGCTGCTGCTGACTGATATCAAAATCGGAGCGGCGCCCTTCCGTGGCCAGGGACGCGCCCAGGCGATCCAAAAGGGACTTCATGGTTTGCGCCGTAAAATCGATATCGGCGCCATCCCCGGTCCCCTGCAGGCCCACCACGAGGCCGTAGCCCACCAGCTGGTTGCTCCGCACGCCGGCAACGGAGGTCAGATCCTTAATGCGATCAGCCCAGCTGGAGGCACTCAGCAGGGCGAGGAGTAAAAGCGCTAGGGTCCGCATCATGCCCTCCTAGAACGGCCAAGCTGCATTAAAGAAACGGGTACCCCAGCCGGGCCGGGCCGCCCGGGCGAGATCGCCCCGGCCTTCGTAGCGGATCTGGGCATTCGCCAGGCGGTAGGACAGCACCGTATTCATCTGGGAGATGTCCCGGGGACGAATCACGCCCTGCACCCGAACCCGCTCACTCCCTTCCGTCAGGGCCAGGATTTTCTCGCCCTGCACCACCATGTTTCCGTTAGGCAGCACCTCCACCACGGTGGCCGTAATGGAGCCGGAAAGGCTTGCGCTCTGCCCCGAGTTGCCCGAGCCCGTGCTTTCGCTCGTGGACCCGTCAAACATCCCCGGCACGTTCACGAAGTTGCTACCCGCGGAAAGGATGTCTACCTGCCCGGCGCTCAAAAAATCGTTGGTCGTCTCCCGGCTTGTAGAAACGCTTGCGCTTCGCGTGGACTGGGTGGACTCCTGCAGGAGAATGGTGACCGTATCCCCGACCCGGCTTGCCCGGCTTTCCCCGAACCACGCCGTGCGGCTGGACATAAAGAGGGATCCACTCGGAGCACTCTCGACGGGCTCCGCCGTGGGCGGCACGGGACGGAAGTCAGGCTCAAAATCCTGGGGGCTGCTTGCGCATCCCCCAAGGGTCAGGGCGATCAGGGCTAGGGCGCTAAAAGGTCGCATGGCAAGGCCGCCTTAGAGGTTCTGGTTCAGGAAGCGAAGCATGCCGTCCGCAGAGGAGATCGCCTTCGAGTTCACCTCGTAGGCCCGCTGCGTTTCGATCATATTCACCATCTCTTCCACAACGTTCACGTTGGACGCCTCAAGGGCCCCCTGAACGAGCTGACCCGCACCGTTCTGCCCCGGGGTTAGCACCTGGGGCGGCCCACTGGCTGCGGTCTCTCGAAAGAGATTTCGACCCAGGGGCTCGAGGCCCGCGGGATTCAGGAATCGAGTTGTCTGAAAATTCCCCAGCTGCTGCGCTCCGCCGCCGAAGAGGCTTGCGGAGACCGTTCCGTCGGCGCCGATGGTCAGGCTGGACACGTTCTGAGGAATGGTGAGCGGCGGCTGTAGCCGCGCCCCGGTAGAGGTCACCACCTCCCCGATATTTGAAAGCTTGAAGCTTCCATCGCGGGTGTAGGCAAGGGTTCCATCGGGCTGAAGAATCTGGAAGAAGCCTTCCCCCTGAATCGCCAGATCCAGGGCGTTTTCCGTGTTGATGAGGCTACCTTGGGAGTGAAGCTTTTCCGTGGCAACGATTCGCGTACCCGTTCCGAGCATCATGCCCGTGGGTGCCTGCGTATCGACCCCGGTCTGCCCCCCGGCCTGGCGGATGTTCTGATAGAGCAGATCTTCAAAAAGCGCCCGATCCCGCTTGAAGCCCGCGGTATTCACGTTCGCCAAGTTGTTCGAAATCACCGCCATGCGCGTCTGCTGCGCATCGAGACCGGTTTTGGCTACCCACATGGACGCGTCCATGACTGTCCTCCTCGCCCCTTAAGGCAAAAGTTCCTAGGCGAGGCGCATCATGGATGCGCCCTGCTGATCGATATCCTTGGTTTCCCGCATGATCCGGATGTTGGTCTCGAAGGAGCGAGACAGATCGATCATGCGCACCATGGCGTCCATGGCTGAAGCATTGGACCCCTCGAGGGTCCCCGGAGAAACGGTCACCGGCTCCGGCCCCGGAGGAATATCCCCGTTGGGCAAGGCCACATCCGGGGCTCCGGCAAACAGGCCGTCGTCCCGGCGATAGAGTTTCTGTTGGCTCACATCCCGAAGGAGAAGCTGGGCGATCTCCTGGGCCGGGACCTCGGGAAGATTAGGGTCCTGCGCAAAGACCGTTCCGTCTGGGCCGAAGGTCACCTTCTGCCCAGCGGGAACGACAATGGTTCCGCCCCCCTCGGCCAGCACGGGATGATCATTCCCGGTAACCAGGAGCCCGCCGGGGGATACGCGAAGGTCCCCGCGCCGCGTGAAGGCGATGTCGCCGTTCGGCGCTTCCACCCCCATCACGCCCTGGCGATCGAGGGAGAGGTCCAGGTCGCGGCCGGTCAGCATGCGGGCCCCGGGGGCCATGTTGATCACATCATCCTCAACCACCTTGGAGAAGAAGCGTGAGTCAAAGCCCGAGCCCCCCACCCTGATGGACTCGAGCGCCGTGCTGTAGCTGTTCTTGAAGCCTACGGTGGAGACGTTCGCCAGCTCATTCGTGATCTGCTGACGCTCGTTCGCCTGTGCCTTGATGGCGTTAAGAGCAGTAAAAACCAGCTTGTCCATGGCCTAGGCCCCCTTATCCCTCGCCTTAGCTCCGGATATTGATGATCGTCTGAGTCAGGGTGGAGCTCGTTTCTATGGCCTTGGCGTTCGCCTGGAAGTTCCGCTGGGCGGTGATCAGCTCCACGAGTTCCTCCGTCAGATCGACGTTCGCGCGCTCCAAGGCGCCGGCCTGAATCGATCCGAAGCCATCGCCCCCGGCCTCCCCAAGGGTGGGCTGACCGGAGTTCGTGGTCTCGAGATAGTTCGCATCCCCGATCTGCTTCAAACCGTTCGGGTTAGCAAAGTTGGTCAGGATGATCTTCCCGAGGGCCACCTGCTGCCCGTTCGTGTAGTTCGCGCGCACCACCCCGGAGCTATCGATGTCCAGGCCATCCAGCTTCCCGGAGGGGAAACCGTCCTGAGAAAGGGACAGCACGGAGAAGGGCTGGGAGAACTGAGTAGAGTTCGTCCCGTAGTCCACGTTCAGAACGATGGGGTCGGAACCGTTCTGGGGATCGAAGGGGGTATAGGCCGCCCCTTCCTTCGGAGAGATCAGGCGTCCGCTGGTGTCGAAGGTCAGCTCGCCCTTATCGAGATAGACCGGCACCCAATTCGGCGTGCCATCGATGGGAACAATGGTCTCGTTGCCATCGCCATCCACGAAGATGGGGTTGCCGTCCTCATCCCGGGCCTGCTGAAGAATTGTCACGTTCGGCACGTCGCCGCGGGCCTGGGTCGTTGTGGCAAGGCCAAAGTTAGGGTGGCCGTTGACGTTGATGAAGGAATCCCGGGACGCCGTGCCAGAGGTGAAGGAGAAGCGCTGAGAGTCAATATCAAAGCGCACTTTCACCCCCGATACCTTCCGACCGTCTTCGGTCTCGATGAGGTTTACGCGCCTTTCTACCTCGGCGGCGAAGGTGTCACCGGTGTAGGCGCCCGGGGGAATGGTGATCTTCCCATCCACACCATCCACCGTGACGGAAATCACGTTGTCCTGGAAGGTCACGGGGAAGGTCCCCGAGGTATCCACGCCGGTACGAGATCCCGTGGTAACGGCGGGAATCCCGGCGAGGCCCGTGCCCGCTTTCACCAAAATTTCGTCAGCGACCTCCTCTGCGAAGCCCAGCACCTGGCCGGCACGAACGTTGGCGAGGGCCGCCGTTCCTGCGGCAATGGCTGCCTCTACCTGCTCAAGAGGGACCACGTCCCCCGTGGGATCGCCATTGGCGTCAAGGAAGCGGTAGAGCGGCTCGATCTCGATGGTCGATGCTTCCCCCGTGGTACCGCTGTAGAACACAAAGCGGCGCTCATCCCGGAGATACTCAACATCAATCCCACTGCGCTGCTGGTCCGGATCGAGGCGGAAGTCGCCATTGGGCACGAGCGCATCGCTCAGGTAGGCCC
>RGAU01000072.1 GCA_009919975.1 Gammaproteobacteria bacterium | reverse complement strand
CTTACCGGCGGAGATCGCATCGGCAAAGGCCGCCACATAGAGGCGAATGGCCCGAATGGCATCGTCGTTACCAGGAATGACGTAATCGACGCCATCGGGGTTGCTGTTCGTATCTACGATACCAATGACCGGGATACCCAGCTTGTTGGCTTCGCTGATAGCGATGCGCTCGTGCTCTACGTCGATCACGAAGAGCGCGTCCGGCAGTCCGCCCATGTCCTTGATGCCACCGATGGAGCGCTCAAGCTTCTCCATTTCCCGGGTGCGCATGAGGGCTTCCCGCTTGGTGAGCTTATCGAAGGTGCCATCACTGGCTTCGGTTTCGAGATCCCGAAGGCGCTTGATGGACTGGCGAATGGTTTTGTAGTTGGTCAGCATGCCGCCGAGCCAACGCTGGTCGACGTAGGGCATGCCGACGCGGCTCGCTTGCTCGCGAACGATCTTCGCCGCCGCACGCTTGGTGCCCACGAAGAGCAGCTTGTTCTTTTTCGCGCCCATGCGGCGCACTTCATCCAGCGCGCTACGGAAGCGCGGGAGCGTCTCTTCGAGATTGATGATGTGGATCTTGTTGCGAGCGCCGAAGATGAAGTTCGCCATCTTCGGGTTCCAGTAACGGGTTTGGTGCCCAAAATGCACCCCCGCCTGCAGCAAATCGCGCATGCTAATGTCGGTCACGGTTTTTCTCCGGGTTAGGCCTCCACGCCCCCCACCTGCCGACCCCAAGGGGCACCCCAGCTAGGTGTGTCGAAGCGTGTGCGTATTTTTGCCCCCTTCCAGCAGCGAAGGATGGGCGATTCAAGGTATGCTTGGGGCGAGTTTCGCTGCTGCCGCCCTGCCGCGGCGCGCGTTATAGCACAAACCCCCTGCGCGGCGAAAGCCGCCACCGCTCGAAGGCATGAATCATGGCCGACTCGCTAAAGACGCCGGAGGAGATTGCCGGCATGCGCGCTGCTGGCGCCGCCGCAGCCTCCGTCCTGGAGATGATCACCCCCTACGTCGTTCCCGGGGTCAGCACCGCCGCCCTCAACGCCCGATGCCACCGGTTCATCGTTGAGGAGCTCGGGTGCATTCCCGCCCCCCTGAACTACCGGGGAGCGCCGGGGCAGACGCCCTTCCCTGCCTCGGTCTGTACCTCGGTGAACCACGTGGTGTGCCACGGGATCCCCACCGAAGGTAAGGCGCTGAAGCGGGGCGATCTTCTGAACATCGACGTCACCGTCATCAAGGATGGCTGGCATGGAGATACGTCAAAGATGTTCATTGTCGGCGGTACGGGAAGCGTCCTTGGGGAGCGGCTCAGCCGGGTGGCCCAGGAGTGCCTTTACCTAGGCATCGAAGCCGTGCGCCCGGGGGCTACCCTCGGGGACATCGGTCACGTCATTCAGCGCCACGCGGAAGCCCAGCGCTTCTCCGTGGTTCGCGAGTATTGCGGCCACGGCATTGGCCGGGGCTTCCATGAGCCCCCGCAAATCCTTCACTACGGCCGCCCTGGAACCGGTGAAGTGTTGAAGGAAGGCATGACCTTCACCATCGAGCCCATGGTCAACGCAGGACGCCGGGAGGTGAAGCTTCTGAAGGACGGCTGGACCGTGGTGACGAAGGATCACAAGCCCTCGGCACAGTGGGAGCATACGCTCCTGGTCACGGCCGACGGTGCGGAGATCCTCACCCGCCGGAGCGAAGAGACGCTGTGACCGCGCCCGTCGCCAACCCCCGACGCCGGCTCCAGGACAGCCAGGCGCAACTCGATCAACAATTTAGCCAGGGGGCAGAGGTGTCCGCCCTGCTTCGAGCCCGAGCGAGCCTCTTTGACTCGGCCCTCACGGAGCTCTTCAACACCCATCCCTGGCCCCGGGCCGGAGATCAGGGCGATCCGCCCCTCGCCCTCCTGGCCGTGGGGGGCTACGGACGAGGGGAGCTTCACCCCTTCAGCGATATCGACATCCTGATCCTCCTTGCCGAACCCCCGGACGCCGAACTGAAACGCGTGCTCGAGGCCTTTCTCCACAGCCTCTGGGATTTGGGGACGACCATCGGACACAGCGTCCGCACCCTGAGCGAGTGCGTGGAGGAGGCCCGGCAAGACGTTTCCGTTATGACCAACCTGCTGGAAACGCGCACCCTGGGGGGCGCCCAGCGGCTGCGCCTCCAGCTGGGGGAACGGCTAAGCCAAGCGAAGCTTTGGCCAGACTCCACTTTCTTTGATGCCAAGCTTCAAGAGCAGAACGAACGGCACCGGCGCTACGACAACACCGAGTACAACCTCGAACCCAACGTCAAAAATGGCCCCGGGGGCCTTCGGGATATCCAAATGCTCGGCTGGGTGGCCCGACACCACTACGGCACCAACGATTTTGAGCACTTAATTAGCCTTGGCTTCCTGACCGCCGATGAGCTTTTGGCGCTACTTCAGGGCCGGGACTTCCTCTGGAAGGTGCGCTGGGGCCTACACATGTTGGCCAAGCGCGCTGAGGAGCAGCTCCGCTTCGACTACCAGCGGCAGCTCGCTACCCTTTTTGGCTACGAAGACAGCGGCGGCCAGCTCGCCGTTGAGCGCTTCATGCACGACTACTACGTCCACGTGCTCGCGCTCCGGGAGCTGAACGACCTCATCCTTCAGCACTTTGACGAAGCCATCGTTTCCCCGGCCGTGGCGGAGCCCCGGGAAATCATCAACGAGGACTTTGAGGTTCAAGGCCACACGCTGGCCGCACGCCGCGAAGACGTCTTCAAAGCGCGGCCCCAAGCCCTCCTCGAGCTTTTTGTCATCCTCGCCAACCGGGAGGACATCGATCGCGTCCGGGCCTCGACGATCCGCATGATCCGCCAGAACCTGGACCTTATCGACGATGCCTTCAGGGCAAACCCCGAGAACAGCGCCTGCTTCCTGGCCCTACTTCGAAGCCCCCATCGCCTGGTCTCCCAGCTCACGCGCATGCGGCGCTACGGCGTGCTCGGCCGCTACCTGCCCGAATTCGGACGCATTATCGGGCAGATGCAGCATGATCTCTTCCACATCTATACGGTGGATGCGCACACCATGCTGCTCCTGCGGAACCTCCGGCGCTTTCTCTACGAGAGCGCCCGGGAGCGCTACCCCGTGGCTCACGAGTGCATGCGCCAAATCCCTAAACCGGAGCTTCTCTATATCGCTGGGCTCTACCACGACATCGCGAAGGGGCGCGGCGGCGATCACTCCACCCTTGGTGCCAGGGACGTGGAGCAGTTCGCTCAGCGCCATGGCCTTGAGCCCGCGGACCGGGATCTAATCAGCTGGCTCGTGCGCCAGCACCTGCTGATGTCCGACGTGGCTCAACGCAAGGACATCAGCGACCCTGAGGTCCTCGCCGCCTTCGCCGAGGAGGTGAAGACGGAAGAGCGTCTCCGCTACCTCTACGCCCTCACCGTAGCGGACATCAATGCAACCAATCCGTCCCTCTGGAATAGCTGGCGTGCCACCCTCATGCGCCAGCTCTTTGAGGAAACCCGGCAGCTCCTCGCGTCCCATGGCACGGCAGTCCCGGACCGAGAAGACTGGATCGCCAGCACCCGGCAGGCGGCCCTCGACGCCCTGGCGGCCCGGGGCATCAAGGCGGAGGCGGTGGCTGCCTTCTTCAGTGAAACGGACGAAGACTACTTCCTGCGCCTGGAGGTCGAAGACATCGTATGGCAGCTCGAGGCGGCGCTTAGCCATAACCTTGAAATAGCTTTATGGTACTGACGGACGCGGGCACCCCCCTCACCAACGAGGGCGCCCAGCGCCACCTAGAAGAAACCCTTCGAAAAGTCCTCGCTAAACCCAATGCCTTTCCTGACGTGGTACGCCGGCGCATTCCCCGTGCCCTCCGGGCTTTTCAGACCCCCACGGAGGTCTACGTGGAGAACGATCCGCGCACGCCGGTAACGGATTTGCGCGTGGTGGCCAACGATCGCCCGGGGCTCCTCGCCCGCCTTGGGCTGATCTTCCTGGAAGAAGGCATATCGCTTCAGGGCGCCAAGATCGCAACCCTCGGCGAGCGTATTGACGACGTCTTTTACATCACCGGAGAAGACCGGGAGCCGATTACCGATCCCGCCACCCTGGCCCGGCTTCAGGACACCATCCGCCAACGCCTGGATGAAGCCTTCGACCAAACGCCGGGGCAGCGCCCCCCCCACCGCTAGGAGTCATCATGTTTTCCGTCGCCCTCGGTCTTGCTCAACAGGACGCCCAGGGATCCGTCCTGGCCGTTTACTACCCGCAGCCGCTCCTCGCGCCCAGCGCCGGGATCTTAGCTGGCCTGAGGGCCGCAGCGCTGGACGTCGCTGGGGTGCATCGGCTGTCGCCGCGGGATCTCCAGCGCCTACGCCAATGCTGGCTCGAGGCTGGAGAAACGGCCCAGGCGGCCCTCGCAGGCACGCTGCTGAAAGCCCAGGGCCCGGTGTTGCTCACCTGCCTCGGAGAAGACGGCCCCATCGCGGAGACCGCCGAGGCCTACCTCAAGCTTCACCTCCTGAGTCACCGCCTGTCCCTGCCCAACAGCTTGAATCTCGATGGCATCTTCCAAGCGCTGCCCACCGTGGCCTGGACCAGCGAAGGGGCCCTTGCCCTGGAAGAGCTGGAAGAACGGCAGCTGAACGCGCGGCTTTTGGGCCGCACCCTGAAGGTCTTTGCGGTGGACAAGTTTCCGACCATGACCGACTTTGTGGTGCCTTCGGGCGTCCGTATTGGCGATGGCAGCCGCATTCGCCTCGGCGCCTACCTCGGAGAGGGCACCACGGTCATGCATGAGGGCTTCATCAACTTCAACGCCGGCACCCTGGCCAGCGGGATGATTGAAGGACGGATTTCCCAGGGCGTGGTCGTCGGCAAGGGCTCGGACCTAGGCGGCTCCGCCAGCACTGCAGGCACCCTGTCCGGGGGCGGAACCACCCGCATTTCCCTTGGAGAATCGTGCCTCATTAGCGCCAACGCGGGCACGGGCATTCCCCTAGGGGATCGCTGCACCATTGAGGCAGGCCTCTACATCACCCCCGGCACCCGGGTAACCCTGCGCGACGAAGAGGGCGCCGTGGTTCGGGTCTGCAAAGCCCGGGAACTTGCCGGCGGCAGCGACATGCTCTTTATTCGTCACAGCGAAACCGGCGCTGTGGAATGCCGCAGCAATCGCCAGGCCATCGCTTTGAACCCCATGCTTCATCAGGGCGCCTAGGCCATGGAACCCACCCTCGCCCTTACCCAGGCCCTGATCCGTCGCCCCTCCGTAACGCCGGAGGACGGGGGGTGCCTCACCTTGATCGCGGAGCGCCTCGAGGCGCTGGGATTTCACTGCGAACGCATGGACGAAGGGGGGGTCTCCAATCTCTGGGCGGTCTGGGGCACGGAAGGCCCAACCCTGACCTTCGCGGGCCACACCGATGTGGTGCCGCCGGGGCCAGAGGATGCCTGGACCCATCCCCCCTTTGAGGGCCACTTCGACGGGGAGTGGCTCTGGGGCCGGGGCGCCGCGGATATGAAGGGCAGCTTGGCTGCGATGGTCTGCGCCGCCGAGCGTCTCTGCCAGCATCCCCGGGCGGGCCGGCTGGCCTTTCTCCTCACCAGCGATGAGGAAGGCCCTGCGCAATTCGGAACCCGGTACGTGGCCGATATGCTCGAGGCCCGGAGCGAGCTGCCCCAGTGGGTGGTGGTGGGGGAGCCCTCCAGCGCAGAAAAGCTCGGCGACGTCATTCGCGTGGGCCGCCGCGGTTCCCTAGGTGGCCATCTGGAGGTGCGGGGCGTACAGGGCCACGTAGCCTATCCGGAGAAGGCTCGAAACCCCATTCACGAGGCCCTGGCGCCCCTCGCCGCCGTGGTGGCGCAGCGCTGGGATGACGGCTACGGCCCCTTCCCCCCCACCACCTTTCAAATCTCCAATGTGAATGCGGGGACCGGCGCCACCAACGTGATCCCCGGCACCCTGACCGCCGAGGTGAACTTCCGCTTCAACCCCGGGCAAACGCCGGAAGGGCTCCAAGCTCGCGTCGAGGCATGCCTCAAGGAGGCGAATTGCGACTACACGCTCACCTGGACCCTGTCAGGCCCGCCCTTCTTTACCGATGGCGGCCCCTTGATCGAGGCGACGGAGCAGGCCCTCGTTCAAATTGTGGGCTACGGGCCCGAGCGGTCCACCGGCGGCGGCACATCGGACGGACGATTCCTCGCCCCCCGGGGCATGGAGGTGGTGGAGCTGGGCCCGGTGAATGCGACGATCCACAAAATCGACGAGCGGGTCCTCGCCGCGGACCTCCCGCGCTTGCGTGACGTCTACGAGGCCCTAGGGGAACGCCTGCTGCCCCGACTTTCGTCATAAAAATGTGACCTGCGCCGCGCACAGTGCGGCCTGCGTTTGAAGAGAACCGCCATGCCCGAACTGCCAGACCTCGAAGTCTATTTCCAGGGAATCGATAACGACGCCCTTTCCGAATGGCTGGGCGACGCCCTGGGCGGCGCCCTCGCCCCCGCTCCTCGAGGCGCGGGTTGGGCTGCGCAGCACGGCGACCTCTCCCTTCGCCTCACCGCCCGAGCCCTCGGCGCCTGGCATGCGCTCGGGCTTGAGCCCGCCTCCCTTACCCCCTGGGGCACGGATCAGGCCCTCGGAGAAGCCCTGGCCGCTGCCTTTCCCACAGCAAAGCTGCGCTATGCCGCCGAACCCTGGGCCGAAGGGGAGGCCCTGGAAGCCGATCGCTTTTTCGAATGGCAAGGGCAGGCGTGGCGAGAAATCCCATGGAAGGGGTGAGGCCCTGGCTTCGCGGCGCCCCCTGGGTGATCGGCGCCTTCCTCCTCACCTTGATGCTTCGAGCCCCCGCTACGTGGCTGCCCCTTCCTAGCCAAGGTCCCTTAAGCTTTAGCGGCACCGCGGGCCACTTACTTCGCGGGGAGAGCCAGCTTGCCTATCGAGGCCAAGGGCTTGGAACACTGCGCTGGGCCGTGGGCCTCCCGACCAGCCTTGACGGCGTTCCGGTGACCCTCAGCCTCCAGGGACCCGCGCTTCAGGGCGCGGCCGAAGCAGAGCTTTCCCCGACCGCCTGGCGCGCGAGGGTGCAACGCCTGACCCTCGATAGCCGCGCCCTCAAAGACACCCTTGCCCCCTACGCGATCGCGCCGGAGGGCACGCTCCAGGGCCGCGATCTCATCCTATCGGGCCGCGGCAACGCGCTCGAAAGCGCGTCCGGCGCCCTTCGCTGGACGGGCGGCCTCGTGCGCTATCGCTTGGGCGGCAATAGCTATGCGCCCACCTTGCCGCCCCTCAGTGCGGAACTAACCCCAGGGGCAGGAGGGCTGCTGGAAGCCGAGGTGTCCGCTCCCAGCGGACCCGTCCTTTCCCTGACCCTCCGCCCTGGCGGCTGGGTCGATCTGGCTGTGCGGCGGCGCCTGCTTCGCTTAGCCGACTTTCCAGCGCCGGAGGGCATGGGCGACGACACGGTGCTGCTTGAACTGTCGGAGCGCGTGCTGTGATGCCCCGCGTCGGGACACTGGTACACTTCCAGGCACTCATCGACGGCTGCGGAGGCCACCATGACCGCTGAGGGATCCAAGCGAGGGGCCAGGGTGCTCAGCCTTGCGCTGCTGGTGGCCCTTGGGGCCTACCTCGCGGATCGGGTCATGCTGTTTACGACGCCACCTCCGACTGTGCCTGGAGCCACGGCCACCGCGGCGCTGCCCCCGGCTTACGACCGGCAGCGGCTCCTGCGGACCCCTCTCTTTGGCACCGTAGCGGGACCCTCCGTCGCCGGTCCGGTGGTGAATGCTCCGGAAACCCGCCTCGCCCTAACGCTCCACGGACTCTTCAGCGGGAGCAGCGAATCCAGCGCCCTAATCTCCGCCGCCGGCGGGCAGCCGCGGCGCTACCTTGAAGGCGCGTCCCTGCCCGGGGGAGCGGTGCTCGCCGAGGTACAGAAAGATCAGGTGCTGCTGCGGCGCCAGGGCCAGTTGGAGGTGCTCCGTTTTCCGAAGGGCGCGGCTGCTGCAGGCTTTCGCGCCCAGGGTACGGACAGCGCCGCCGAAGGCGCCGCCCTGTCCGCCCTCCCCTCAACCCTGCCCGGGGTCCAGGATACGCGCCGGCCCCAGACCGCTAGCGCGAGTCCGTCCGTCTCCCGGCAGCGCAGCGCAAGCACCCTGGGGACCCCCTCAGCAAGGGTGCCGGGTACCGGCGGCGCTAACGCTTTTTCGCCGCGCTCTGCCCTGCGCGCCTTCCAGGGCGCCCTTGCGGAGCAGGGGGAAGCCGCCCTTGCGAACTATGGCCTCGCCCCCGCCAGCGGCGGCGCCGGCCTAGAGATTAACAATCAGGTGCCCGCCGCCGCTCTGGCCCAGGTGGGCCTTCGCCCGGGAGATCGCATCCTGTCGGTCAACGGCCAGGGCGTCGACGGGTTGGCGCAAAACCCCCAACAAATTGATGCGGTGCTAGCCTCAGGCAGCGCCCGCCTCGAAATTCAACGCGGCCAGCGAACCTTCTTCGTTACCGCCCCCATTCCTGAGTGAGCCGCCCATGTCGAATCCTCTCCTGATGCTGCGTCACCTTCTCGCCCGAAGCGGACGGCGCGCGCTTGCCACGGCGATGCTCCTAACCCTAGCCCTCGGGGCCCAGGGGGAAGCGGGCAGCTGGCAGATCAATCTTAAGGACGCCGAACTCGAAGCCTTTATTTCTGAGGTCGCCCGCATCACGGGCAAGAACTTCGTCATCGATCCACGGGTGCAGGGACGGATCACGATCGTTTCGTCCACAGCGCTAGATGAAGACGGCGTCTACGAGCTCTTCCAATCCGTCCTGCGCGTGCACGGCTTCGCCGCTATCCCCGCCGGCGGAGTAATCAAAATCGTGCAGCAAACGCTGGCTAAGCAGTCCAGTGCGCCTCTTGATTTCACGGAAGGCGCCAATGGCGAAGCCATCGTCACCCGGGTCATCAAGGCCGAAAACGTGCCTTCAAACGAATTGGTCAAGATTCTTCGACCCCTCATTCCCCAATACGGCCATGTCGCCTCCGTCGATAAGCCCAACGTCATCATTCTTTCGGACCATGCGGAAAACATCGCGCGCATGGAGAAAATCATCCAGGAAATCGACGTCGCCAATGACGAACAGGTCGTGGTGGTGCCCCTGAAAGAGGCCTACGTCGACACCATGGTGGCTCTGCTGGCCGAGCTTGCTCCAGACGCCCTAGGGGAATCGGGGAATAACCCCCAGGCGGTGCAGGTGGTGGCGAACGCCCGAAACAATTCCCTCGTGCTTCGGGGCCAGGCCGAACCCCTGGCGCGGCTTCAGCGCCTCATTGAACAGCTCGACCAGCCCGCCACTCGCCAAGGCTCTACGCGAGTATTTCGCCTAAGCCATGCCGATGCGGAAGAGGTAGCGGGGCTTCTCCAGGGGATCGTCACGGGAAAGGACGGGAATAAGGGCGGCGCCGCTGCCACGACCATCGCCGCAGACCCGTCCCTCAATGCGGTGGTGGTACGAAGCGATCCTTCAACCCTGGCGGAGGTCTCCGATCTTCTCGAAAGCCTCGACGTCCGCCGCACCCAGGTGTTGATTGAAGCGGCCATTGTGGAGGTCGCGGTCCAGGACCGGCGAGATCTGGGCGTGGATATGGCCGTGATCGATCGGGAGGGCAGCTCCGCACCCCTCGCCGTGAGCCCCCTTGCCGGGGCGCTCCAAGCCCTGCTGGGGAATGCCATCGGCGATAGCACCATCGAAAGCACCCAGGATTTGAACCTCCTCGGTGCCGGCGCCAGCCTCACCAGCCCCTCCGTGGCCGTGGCTAAGCTGTCCAATGGCATCTCCTTCGGAGCGGTCCTTCAAGCCTTGAACAGCAACAGCGACTCAGACCTGCTCTCCACACCGAGCATTCTCACCCTAGATAACGAGGAAGCCTCCATCGTGGTGGGGCAAAACGTCCCCTTCCGGACGGGGTCCTTTACCACTAACCAGAGCGGCGCGAACAACCCCTTCACCACGATTCAGCGGGAAGACGTGGGCATCACGCTGCGCGTGGTTCCTCACATCCACGAAGGGGATTCGGTGCGCCTCGAGGTGGAACAGGTGGTGTCCTCCGTGGCTAACGCCGGGACCATCGGGGCCGGGGGCTTCTCCGACATCGTCACCAACAAGCGCACCATCAATACGGTGATCCTTGCCGAGGATGCACAGACCATCGTACTGGGCGGCCTGATCCAGGACGACACGCAGGAGTCGGTGCAACGCGTCCCCCTCCTTTCCGCCATTCCCGTGGCCGGAAAGCTGTTCCAAAACACCAGCCGGGAGCGGATCAAGCGTAATCTTCTGGTCTTCCTTCGCCCGACCATCCTTCGAGAAACGGGGGAAGTGGAAGCGGTGACGACGCGGAAGGCCGATGGCATCTGGCGCGTGACGCCTACGCGTGACGGTCAGGCGGCACCGCGGTCCATCGAGGGCTACTACGAGGGCCGGGATCCCAAGACCCCCTAACGCTTTTTCTTTAATGCCCTTGCTACACTGACGCCGAGACCACTGGGAGAGGGGCACGCCGTGGCACGGCCGTGGGGGGACAGTCTGGGGTATCGCCTACTGCGAGGGCTTCTCGGCCGCGCCTTCCGCGCCCGCGCCCTTGATGTTGAGGGGCTACCGGAAACCCTATCCCCGGCCCCCGTTTACGTCCTCGAGGAGCGCTCCCACCTGGCGCGCCTAGCCCTGGAGAGCGTGTGCCTTCGCCAAGGCCTACCCCTTGCTCAGGGCGAGCTCGCGGGGCCCAGCACGGCGCCGGGGCTGGTGTTTTTGCGCCGCCGGGAAGGCCACTGGCTGTTCGGCCGGCGCAGCGCCCGGCGCTTTTCCGAAGCCCTGCCCGCACTCTCGGAGCAGCTGGGTAGCGACGCGCCTCCGCAGATCTTCGCCGTGTCCGTCTTCTGGGGCCGCGCCCCTCAGCGTCAGGGCGCCCTCCTCCCGTGGCTACTCAGTGAGCGTTGGTCCACCACGGGCCGGCTTCGGCGTTGGCTCGCCTTCGCGCTCAACCGGCGTCACATC
>RGAU01000071.1 GCA_009919975.1 Gammaproteobacteria bacterium | reverse complement strand
GAGCCGTCTGAGCCGTCTGAGCCGTCTGAGCCGTCTGAGCCGTTTGAGCCGCCGGAGCCGTCTGAGCCGCCGGAGCCGCCGCCACGCCTTTCATAGAGGCTACGGAATCAAGGGCCGGCATGGCAGGCGTAGCACCCTGCCCTTCAGCGGGGTTTAGGGGAACGCCGACCGGTGCAACCCCCGCAGCTTCCGGGCGCACTAACACCTCGTCCCGGTAATCGATCTCGTCCGGCTTAAGCGCCCGATCGGTATCCACCGTCGGGGCCGCAGCGGTCGAAACCACCGCTTCAATCGCTAGCGCAGCTTCCTCGTTAGGGGCCTCCTGCGCGTCTGCGCCCCTCGCTTGCGACTGCGGCAAAACCGGAGCCCCCGATGCCTCGGGGGAGGAGGAAGCGATTGCCTCGCCCTGGGCTTCAAGCTCCAGATTTCGCGCCGGCGTCACCACCCGAAGCGCGCTACCAATAATGCGAAGCTGCATGGGGGCAGCGGCAAGTTCTTGCCGCCCCGTGGCACGGACTTGCCGAAGCGCTTCCGCGAATTGCTGGCCCTTTTCCCCGGTGCTGGGTGCCGGGCCCGATGGGCCCAGTAGCAGGCCGTCGCCCTGGGGGCGGCCAAGATTCAGCAGCAAATGGGCATCAATCATGACAGGCCTCCAGCGAGGTCGCCGGCACGGCGGGCGCTGAGAAAGCGTGCGAGGGCCGTGGCATCCATCGCTTTTTGTTCCTGCCGCTGTGCAGCCTTCGCGACCGTGACCTGAGTGCGCTCAAGCACCAGACGATAGCGGCGGAGCGTCTCCCGGGCTTCTCCCAGGACACGTTCCTCTGCCTTGAAATCTTCAGATAAAACAAAGGCTTCGCGCTCAAGACGGGCGCGCAGCTGCTGGAGCTTTTGCTGGTAGGCGCGAAACTGGATGAAGTCCGCGCTACCGGACATGGCTTCGGGCCGCTGGGCCGAGGCCAGAAGCGCAGCGGTGCGCTCGAGGCGATCCTGCGCCCGGGCCCACTGCTCGCGCGCGGCGCGCGCAGCCTCCTCCGCACGGTTTGCGGCGTGCTCGGCACGGTCCACCAGCGTTTGCCAAGTTTTGAGGTCGGTCACGGGCCGCCTACTCCTCCATCATCGTGTCCAAAGCCCCTTCGGCTTCGGCCAGCGTGGTCTGCGTGTCCATGGCCTGTTGCAGAAAGCGCGCCAACTCCTCGCGCTTGGCGATGGCGCGATCGAGTTCCGGGTCACTCCCGGCCTCATAAGCGCCTACGGTGATCAGATCTTCGTTCTGTTGATAAAGACTCCAAAGCCGGCGAGCGTGGTTGGCGCGACGTAGGCGCTCCGGGGGAACGAGCAAGGGCATGACCCGGGAAATGGAGCCCGCAAGGTCGATAGCCGGGTAATGGGCGGCATCGGCCAGGCGGCGCGAAAGCATGATCTGCCCATCAAGGCTGGCCCTAGCGATATCCACGATGGGATCGTTCGCGTCATCCCCCTCGGCGAGGACGGTGTAGAACGCGGTGATGGCGCCATGGCCGCCCCGGCCCACCCCTGCCCGCTCGATTAGGGACGGCAGAAGGGCAAAGACGGACGGCGGATAGCCCTTCGCCGTGGGCGGCTCCCCCACCGCAAGACCCACCTCCCGCTGGGCATGGGCGACGCGGGTAAGGCTATCCACCAACATGAGAACGTTCTTCCCCTGATCGCGGAAGTATTCCGCAATCAGGTGGGTTAGCTGCGTGGCCTTCAGCCGTAGCACCGGACTCTGGTCCGCCGGGGCCGCCACAATCACGGCCCGGGCCAGGCCCTCCGGCCCTAGGGTTTCCTGCACGAATTCGCGAACTTCTCGACCGCGCTCACCGATAAGGCCAATCACCACCACATCGGCTTCCGAGCCCCGGGTGAGCATCCCCATCAGGACGCTCTTTCCGACCCCGGAACCGGCGATAAGGCCCATGCGCTGACCGCGCCCTAAGGTGAGCAAGCCGTTGATCGCCCGTACCCCCACATCAAAGGGGGTATCGATGGCGCCGCGGGCCATGGGGTTGAGGGGAAGGCCCCGTAGCCCGAGGCGATCTTCACAGAGGGGTTGGGGGCCGCCATCGAGGGGCTGACCGAGCCCGTCGATGACCCGACCGAGCAATCCCTCCCCAAGCGCCGCGGAAGGAATGCGCGCCAGGAGCGCGACCCGGGCCCCGGGGCCAATGCCCACGGGTTCGGTAAAGGGCATGAGGTAAAGCACCCCATCATTAAAACCGACGACCTCCGCATCCACCGCGGCGCCGTCATCGCTGCGGACCCGGCAGAGCGCGCCCAGGGGCGCCTGAAGGCCCCGGGCTTCAAGAGTGAGCCCCACCACGCGCACCAGCGTGCCCACGGCTACCGGGGCCGGGGGCCGCAGGCTGCGCAGCATGGTCTCGGCTTCCTGGGCCCAGCGCGCCGCAATCATGGCGTGGGTTCATCCTCGGAAGGCTCGTTCTCCGCAGGCGGATCGTCGTCGAGGGGGGTCCACTCTGCCTCTGCCACATCATCGACGTCCCTCGCCTTTGGCGTAAGCGGGGTGCCCAAGCGCTCCGGGCGCCAGCCCTGCTGCTCGCCCAGCCATTCCCGGGCCAGGGTCTCGAGGCGCTGTTCGATAAAGTCATCGATGACCGTCGCCCCCGCGTGGAGGCGGACGGAACCCACCGACACCGCAGCGTCTTCCGTAAATTTCAGATCCCGGAAGCGCGCGCCCAGCGCCTCTGCCAGCGCTGCGTAATCACCAGGGTTCAGGCGCCCCCGCATCGCGCTCATCGAGCGCTTCCAGGGCCCTTTCTACGAGGGGCGTAAGGAAATCTTCCCCGGTTGCAAGGGCGCGGCGGAGCACCGTTTCCACCAGATGGAGCGTCAAGCGTCGGAAGGCGTCGAGCTGCTCGGTCAGGGGCTCCTGCGCAGAAGCCAGGGCCTCGGAGATCCCATCAAGCCGCTGTAGTAAGACCGCATGAGTCTCGGCTGCCAGCGCTTGTCCCGCCGCTAAGCCTTCGGCATAGGCGGCTTCCCGCCCTTGCGCTTCGCCCTCAGCGAGCCCCCGCGCGTAGCCCGCGGCGTCCCCGGCCGCTTCCCCCGCCTGTCGGGCTTCTTCCCGGGTCTGCTGAAGCAGGGCTTCGAGCGCCTCAGAAGGTGGCAGAGCTTCCGCCTCGGACGGGGCCTCTCCCGCCGTCACGCCCTCCTCTGCCTCGGGCGAAGCCTCTGCCGCGGGCCGGATACAGGCCGCAAGCCCCAGGGGCCTAAAGGGCGCTTCCTCCGCAGGGACGTCCTTCTGCGCGAAGGCCTTGCTGGGCAGGGCCCAGAGGGGACTCGCCACAAAGGGGGCCTCAGGCTTAGACGAAGTCATCGCCTGCCGCCAACATCAGTTCACCGGCTTCGGAAAGCTTCCGAGCCTGGCGCATGATTTTCTTCTGCGCATCTTCCACATCGGAGAGGCGCATGGGGCCCTTCGCTTCCATATCGTCGAGGAAGACGGCGCGAGCGCGCTCGGACATGTTCGACATGAACTTATCGCGCACGATCTCATCGGCACCCTTGAGCGCCACCATGAGCAGATCCGGCTCGATATTCCGCAGGAGCGTCTGAACCGCCCGGTTATCCACGGAGCCAAGGTCGGCAAAGGTGAGCATGTTGTCCTGGATCGCCTGGGCCAGATCGGCGTCGAGGGACTCCACCCCCTTCATGATCATGGACTCCATATCCACCTTCGTGAGGTTCATGATCTTCGCCGCCGCCTTCACCCCGCCGAAGCTCGAAGAAGCGGAGCTAGAGCGGCTGGCGAACTGCTTGCGCATGATCGCCTCGAGCTCTTCCATGGCCGCGGGCTGCACCGTTTCTAGCCGGGCGACCCGCTCCACAATCTCAGGGCGCGCCTCCTGGGGCAGAAAGCTAAGCACGTCCGCCGCCACGGCGTTTTCCAGCACAGAAAGAATGATTGCCACCACCTGGGGGTGTTCCCCCTGCACCATCTCCGCAATGGCGCGCGCATCCATCCAGCGCAAAATCTCTAGCCCCTTACTTGCGGAGGTCGGATTGATGCGCCCCAGGACGGAGGCCGCCTTGTCCTCCCCGAGGGCCGCCCGAAGCACGCTTTCCACGTAGTCCGAGGTGCCCAGCCCAAGGCTCGTCTGCTTTTTAAAGGTGGCGATGAAGTCATCGAGCACCGCATTCACCGCCTCCTGGGAGATATCCCCCACGGAGACCATGGCGGCACCGAGGGCTTGGACTTCCTTCGGGTCCATGTAGCGAATGATGCTGGCGGCCTGGTCCTCTCCCAGGAGCAGCATGAGCACCGCTGCGCGCTGGGTGGTGGAGAGGGCTTCGAGCTCCGCCTGGAGCGCGTCGTTGCCGTCTAAATCCGGTAGTTCCGCTTTATCCGCCATGTCCTAGCCTCCTAGTCCACCCGGACCATGTTCTTGAGCACGTTGGCCACCCGGCCCGCATCCTCGTTCACAATCATGCGGATTAGGGCCACCTTGTCATCGTAGGTATTGGCCGTATCCAGCATGTCCGCAGAGATCGACGACTTCTTCGGCTTCAGCTTGGCCCGGATATCCTCCAGGCTCTCGCCCTCGCCAATTTCGATGCTGGCCAATTCTTCCTCCGTTAGCTCACCCCCTTCAGCCAACAGGCGGGCAGGATCGGAGAGATCATCCCCCTCCACCGTCGGGTAGAGGAAGGTCTTGAGCACGGGGCGCACCACGGTCAGCAAGATCACGAGGAAGAGCGCCGCGGCCATGCCCGCGCGCGCCATGGAGGCAACGCTCGGGCTTTCGTACCAGGGCAGGCCCTGGGGCTCGGCGATGGGCTCAAAGGGCACGGCCTCAAGGGTGACCAAATCGCCCCGTTCCGTAACGGCGCCCACGGCCCCGCGCACCAGATTCGTGAGACGCTCAAGGCGCGCCGGATCCACTTCCGTGACCACGGGCGCCGCCGCTTCCGCACCGTCTTCGCCTTCGGAAACCGGCGCCGGAGGCAACAGGGGAAGGGCATTCACCACCACGGCCACGGAAAGACGCTCGATGGTTCCGGAAGCCCGTTTCGTGTGCTCCACCCGGCGATCAAGCTCGTAATTCCGCGTGCTACGGCTACTGAAGGTGCCCGCGCCGCCGGCCTGTCCTTCGCCCGGAGTCGCCGTGCCGTCTTCCGTGAAGACCGGATCCGAAGGCGGTTCGTTGGAGGTCGCCCCGGGGACGCCGAGGGCCGAGAGTTCGGTCCCCCGCTCGGAGGAGAGGGTCTCGGAGCGGGTCTTGGGTCCCTGCCCCGCTTCGTCGTAGCGCTCGATGGTGGACTCCGTTTGGGTGAAGTCCATGGCGACATCGATTTCAGCCCGGACGTTCTCCGCGCCGACAATGGGCGCCAGGATCTTCAGCACCCGGCCCCGAAGCTCGTCCTCGACGCTGCGCTTGAAATCCAGCTGGGTGCCGTTCATGCCCAGGGCCGCGCTGTCCGCTGTGCCCGTCAGCAAGGTCCCGAGATGGTCCACCACGGCCACATTCTCTGCCGGCAAGTAGGGCACGCTGGCAGAGACCAGGTGCACGATGGCCTCCACCTGGCGCTCCGTCACCACGCGTCCGCCGTAGGGCGTCACCGTCACCGAGGCCTTAGGCGGAGTGCGCTCGCGCACAAAGGGGCTCTGCTTCGCCATGGCGATGTGGACGCGCGCGTTCGCGATGCTGCTGATTTCAGCGATGGTGCGGCCCAGCTCCCGCTCGATGGCGGCGTTGTAGCGCACCTGCTCCATAAATTGGCTTTGGGTCATGGAGGACTGCTCGGCGAGGGCATCGAAGCCCCCCTCCACGGATCCTAGGGGCAAGCCCTGCCCAGCAAGGAAGAGGCGAGCCTCGTGATAGCGCCCTTCCGGCACCTGAAGCTGCCCCGTGCTGCCGTCGATGCGGGCCTCGTACCCGGCGCCCATGAGTGCCTCGTAGGCGCCCTGGCGATCGCCCTCGGCCATGCCCGGGTAGAGCGCGCGGTAGGCCGGCTCTTCCATCCAGAAGTAAATGATGGCGAAGGCCAGCACGACGAAGACGGCGCCGATGGCCGGAACGGCCCTGCGCACTGCCGGCTGGGCGAAGATTTGCTGGAGGGGCAGGACTTGGACCAGACCGGTCCCCGGGCCCGAACCGCCACCGCTGCCGCCCCCGGCGGCAGGAACGAGCGCGCCGCCGCTGGCCGCTTCCCCCACCGTTGCCGGCGTGGGGAACTGGGCTTCCGTGCTTTGTACCGCGGGAAGGGTGCCCGGGGTTGCTGCTGCCGTACTCATAAGCGCTGTCCTCTCCCCCTAGGGGGCGTCATTCAACCGGGGCCCTAAACGGGCATATTCATGATTTCTTCGTAGGCCCTAAGCACCTTGTTGCGCACCTGAAGCGTCGCCTCAAAGGCCAGGGAGGATTTCTGCATGGAGAGCACCACGTCCGTGAGGGCCACCTGCTCTTCCCCCCGCTCATAGGCGCTCTTCAGGGCCGCGGCGCTTTGCTGGGTCGCGTTGACCTGATCTACCGCGCTCTTCACGGCGGCGCCGAAATCAACGCCGTCCGGCGCTGGTGGCTGAATGGCCGTCGGGCCCTTCGCCTGATCGGCGTAGGCCTCCAGAGTGCGCAGCATGCTGGCAATGGCATCGGGGCGCGTTGCTTCAATCATGGCCGCAGCTCCTTAACTGGCTCGGGGAATGGCATGGCCGCGTTCCCGCAGCCGAGCCATGCGATAGCGAAGGGTTCGAGGACTAATGCCCAGGCGCTCCGCGGCTTCCGCGCGGCTGGCGGTCGACCGAAGGGCGGCCTCGATGGCGCTGCGCTCGTGGGCATCCCGGGCATCTAAAAGGCAACCCCCGGGCGCGGCAGGGGCTGCTGCCACGGAACCGAAAGCGCTCGCCCCGTGCTGGGACGGCGCGATCGGGGCAAGCAGCTCGAGGGCCGCATAGCCTGCCTCTCCGTCGTCGTAATCAAACATCAGGTGCTCAAGGCCCACGGCCTCGCCCCCGGACAGCACGAGGGCGCGCTGAATCACGTTCTGAAGTTCGCGCACGTTCCCAGGCCAGCGGTGAGCACAGAGGGCCTGCTCAGCCTCAAAGCTGAGGGTCGGCGCCATGCCCGCCGGGGCGTGCTCGCTAAGGAAGGCGCAGGCCAGGGGCACGATGTCCCCGGGGCGCTCGCACAGGGCCGGCACCGCAAGGCGGAAGGTGGCCAGGCGGAAGAACAGATCCTCCCGGAACTCCCCGGTGCGAATGCGCTGGGTGAGCTTCCGGTGCGTGGCCGCAATGACGCGAATATCGAGATCGATAGCCCGGGTGGAGCCGAGGCGAACGCACTGCCGTTCCTGAAGCACGCGCAGGAGCTTCGCCTGCAAATGCAGGGGCATATCGCCAATTTCATCGAGGAAGAGCGTGCCGCCCTGGGCCTGCTCAAAAAGCCCCGGGTGATCCTTGTGGGCGCCCGTAAAGGCCCCCTTCTCATGGCCGAAGAGCGCATCTTCTATAAGATGTTCCGGCAGCGCGGCGCAGTTGAAGGCGACGAAGGGCTTATCGCTCCGGGCCGAGCCCTCATGAATCACCCGCGCCAGCACATCCTTGCCGGCGCCCGTGGGGCCTTCCAGCAGGACGCTAACTTCCGTCCGCGCCACGCGCTCTGCAAGCTCTAAGACCCGAAGGCTGGCAGGGTCCACAAAGACATAGGCCGGCCCCGCCTGCGCCGCCTGAATACGGGCCGCCGCATCCTCCCAGCTCGCGCGGGAGAAGTCGTCGTAAGCCAGGGCATGGGAGGCGCCTTCATCCAGCACCCGCACCGCTGCCGTGATATTCCGGGGGGGTACGCGAACGATTAGGGGAAGCAGGCTCGCAGCCTGTCCAAGGCCGTACTGCTCGAGCTGCTGAGCGAGGGACCCCTGCCCCTCGAGGGCCAGGACCAGCGCCGTCGGCGTCCCCGCCGTGCTGGCTTCCAGGGAGCCGGGAAGCACCGCTGCAAGGCCGAGGGCCTCAAGACAGGCTCGGTCTTCCGCCTCCGGGAGGCCCCGGGGGTCTAGCCACCACACTACCTGGCGTCCTGCTTTGCTCATGCTGCGTTCCCTAACCTTGCCGCTCCCTTGCCGGAAGCGGTGAGGAGTTGCCGTTGCAAGAGCTAAAGCACTGATCGTGCCAATTATTAAGCACCTGAATTTTATGAATTATTTAGCAGCGTGGGCGGCAAGAAGGGGGGAAAGCGTCGACGGTGCGCCGTCGATTGACGAAAAACAGACAGGCTAGGAGGTGAGTTCGTACTTGTTGATCTTCTCGATCAGGGTGGTGCGCTGAACCTTCAAGAGGCGCGCTGCCTGGGAGACGTTACCGCCAGCGGCATCCAGCGCCCGGGCGATCAGCGTGGACTCAAATTCCGCGAGCTGCTCCCGCAAGGAGACCCCCTCCTCGGGAAACGCGCCCCAGCCCTGCCCCGCCATGATCGCCGCCTCCACGGGATTGGCCGGGGCCTTGCCGAGCAGAAGCCCGAGGGGGTCATCGCCGGCGGGCGCCGCTGCGAAGGGGTTCCCCTCCGGCGCCAGAAGCCCCTGGGGCAAGAGCGAGGAAGGAACGGTCTCGGGTTCCAAGCAACTGCCGGGATAAAGCGTCGAAAAGCGCTGAAGGAGGTTAGAAAGCTCCCGTACGTTCCCCGGCCAATCGTGCCGGGCCAGCAAGGCCATAAAGGCTTCGCTCAGCGTGAGGGGCTCGGCGCCGTCCGGCGCGTGGAGCGCCGAGAGGTATTCGGTCAAAAGCGGCAGATCATCCAAGCGCTCCCGCAGCGCTGGCACCTCCACGGGGATGACGTTTAGGCGGTAGTAAAGATCCTCGCGAAAAGATCCGTCGGCCACGGCCTTTTCAAGATCGCGGTGGGTGGCCGCCACCACGCGCACGTCCACCGGCTCCGGGGCCGTTCCCCCCACGGGCTCGACCTGCCGCTCCTGGAGCACGCGGAGCAGTTTTACCTGCATATAGGCCGGCATATCGCCGATCTCGTCCAAAAACAGCGTACCGCCGTTGGCGAGCTGGAACCGCCCAAGCCGGTCCGCCAAGGCCCCGGTGAAGGCACCCTTGCGATGGCCAAAGAGTTCGCTCTCTAAAAGATCGGCGGGAATGGCGCCGCAGTTCACGGGAACGAAGGGCCCATCGGAACGCGGGCTTTGGGCATGCACAAGGCGGGCGACCACCTCCTTGCCCGTGCCGCTTTCCCCCCGGATGAGAAGCGTGGCGGAGGACTGCGCCACCTGAGCGATGAGCGCGCGCAGCCCCTCCACGGCGGCGGAGGCGCCAACCAGGGCTAGAGCATCATCTAATTGGTAGCCCAAGGCGGCCCCCGATTGCGCACGATCTACGGGCTTAACCTTAACCCTTGGGCCCAGGAAGGCAACAGAAAGGACTAAGTTTTAATTGGCTTCATCAACGAGCCGCGACGCCCCCAACCACCCGCAGCTGGGGCGGAAGGCGCAGCGTGTCCAGTGCCTCCGTCGAGATTCCCCAGGCCACGCAGAGCTCCGCCGCGGGACCCGCAAGGGAGGCCAGCGCTACGGGGTTGGCAAGGGAGCGCTGCAAGAAGGCGCCAAAATCGGCCAGGTGCCTCGTCAGGGCGTCCAAGGCCGGCGGCACGGCTTCTTCCCGGGGCTGCTGGAGCAGCAGCGCCAGGGCCTCAATCCGCACACACAACCCCTCCGAAGCTGGGGCCCGGGAAAGATCGCGGAGCGCGTCCCGAAGGGCCGCAAGCACGAGGGGCATGGCCGACACGGCGGAGGGACCCAAAGCGCTTACCGCCCGAGGTCGTGGAGGCTAAGGGGGCTCGCCTTCACCGCAGCGGCGGCGTTTTCCCAGGCCCCATGGAGCTCCTCGAGATAGCCTCGAACCTCCGCTGCTTTCTCCGCGGAGTTCTGCGCATTCGCCTCGATGATGCGGCGCAGGCAATAGCTATAGAGGCTATCGAGGGTATCGGCGAGCTCGCCTCCCTTCTGCTGATCGAGACTGCCCTGCAGGGCGAGCACGATCTCCGAAGCTTTCTCTAGGGCGTCGCACTTCTCCTGACGCGCGCCCCGAGCGATGTGGAGCTCTGCTGCGCGAAGGGCGGAGATCGCCGCATCGAAGAGCAACATAATTAGCTGGGCGGGATCGGCGCCCTCCACCCGGCCCCGGTTATGGACTGCGCCGTAGGACTGCAGGGCACGTCGGGCAGCTACGCTCATAAACCCTCCTCAAAGGCCAATTTTCCTTCCCGCAGCGGCGGGCTCTAGAAAAGTATTCGGCGTTTAAGGGGAAAAACTTGAGGGGCTTAGGCCTTCGGGCAGCGAGAAAAGCGCGATTCGAGGCAGCTATCCACCAGGGGCGTAAGCGCCGCGATGTCGTCCTCGTCGAGCTTCAGTTCGGCGAACTGCCGCACTTCCTCCGCCGGGCCATAGCCACGGCGCCGGGCGACCTCGGCCCAGACATAGGCATGCTTGGGCATGGGCGCATCGGCCGCATCACCGGAAAGGAATACGAGGGCCGCCATGAACTGCGCTTCCGCATAGCCCTGCCCCGCCGCCTTCAAAAACCAGGACAGTGCGGTGCGCGGGCTTTGCCGCACGCCATTGCCTTCATGGTAGTGAAGGCCAAGCATGTACTGAGACTCAGCCAAGCCGCCCTCGGCGGCCTCCTCGAAGAACTTCATGGCCTCCCGGGCATTCTTCGCCACGCCATAGCCGTTGTGATAAAGCATGCCGAGATTATGAAGGGCCTGAGGCTGCTGACCCTCCGCGGCTCGGCGATACCACTTCAGCGCCTCGGCGTAGTCCTGACGGACCGAAAGGCCTTGCTCGTAAAGATAGCCAACGTTGGTCTGGGCATTGGCATCTCCCAGGGCCGCCCGCACCCGCCAGGCCCGCATCGCCGTAGCGTAATGCCCCCGATCGAAGGCCGCCTGGGCTTCATCGACCGCCGCCCCTGCCGGCAATGCTCCAAGGGAAAGGCTAAGCACCACGGCCGCAAAGAAATGCCCAAGCTTCATTGACCCTGCCCCTTATCCTGAAAGCCCATGCAGCCCCGCCCATCCGCCTGTAGCACCTCCAGGGACGGTAAGCGCGGCGTCTTAAATCCGTGAAGGCGACAGGCATAGCGCGCCCGCGCATCCCAGCTCATCCCAAAGTGCCTACAGCGCCAGCAGTTCGGCGCCTTAGCGCCGTCTTCCGGGACCGAATTCATGAT
>RGAU01000008.1 GCA_009919975.1 Gammaproteobacteria bacterium | reverse complement strand
GCGCCGATGGTAGTGCGGGGTTTCCCCGTGTGAGAGTAGGTCGTCGTCAGGCTTTAAACGAAAGGGGGCTAGCCATAAGGCTAGCCCCCTTTTTCTTTGCTCCAGTATTAAAGATCAGATCGGCGTTGCGTTCATGGAACGGTGACGGCTTCGTGCTAGCGTAGACACTTCGTTATCAAAACAGAGGCATCATCATGGGTCGTTTCCTTCCACGGCTATTAGGCGGGTTACTGGCGGTGAGCGCCTCGCTGACCTGGGCCGCAGACGACCCCGTGGCTGCGGCGCCCCCATCGCCCCCCCTAGACCGCGCAGCGCCCCTGGAGCACTTGGGGTTTGGCTCCTGCCTTCACCAGGATCGCCCCCAGCCCATCTTCTCGGCCATCAATGCCCGTTCCTGGGATGCTTTTTTGATGATTGGCGATAACGTCTATGGGGACGCCACGCCTCCCGCGCTGGATGAGCTCGCGGAGGCCTACGCCGTGGCGGCCCAGGCGGAGGGGCTTAACAGGCTGCGCTCGACTACCCCGGTGCTCGCGACCTGGGACGATCACGATTACGGCGCTAACGACGCGGGCGCGGAGTTTTCTGGGCGCGTTAAGGCTGAGGAACTTTTTCACCGCTTCTGGCATACCCCCGCCGACAGCGTGCTTCGGCGACGGGAAGGTCTTTATTACCATGAAACCCTCGGTCCTGAGGGTCAGCAGGTCCAGGTGATCTTTCTGGACACGCGGAGCTTTCGGACAGGGCTTGTTCCAACCGATGCCTTGAATGCGCCGGGGAAGGAGCGCTACCTCCCGAATGAGGCGGCGGATCAGAATGTACTCGGCGAGGCCCAATGGGCATGGCTCTCGGAGCGCCTTCGGGAGCCGGTGGCCTTGCGTATTGTGGTTTCCTCCATTCAGGTGCTTGCGGAGGGACATGGCTGGGAGGCTTGGCGTCTGTTCCCGCGGGAGCGCTCCCGTCTTCTTGAGTTGCTTGGAGAGAGCGCCGCGCCAGTGGTGATTCTCTCGGGGGATCGGCACCGCGGGGGGCTCTATCAATATCCCCTAGGCCCAGACCATCGGCTAGTCGAACTGACTTCGAGCTCCCTAAACTTTGCGATTCCCGGAATCCAAGAGGAGCCTGGCCCTCTTCGAGTCGGGCCTACCTATCGGGACGAAAATTTTGGGGCCCTGTCCCTTAACTGGGCGCAGCGGCAGTTCGAGCTCGCCCTTTTTGATCGTGATGGGTTGACCCTGACCAGTTACCATGGGGCGCTTAGCGATAATGGGGAGTAGGGCCATGGATCTGGGCTTCGGCGGAAAGCGTGCAGTGGTCACGGGGGGTACGGGCGCGCTTGGGACGGCGGTGGTTGGGTGCCTCTTAGAGGCTGGTGTCGAGGTTTGGATTCCCGTCTTTGACTCTAGGGAGCTCACCGCTTTTCCCTACGGCGATCATTCCTCCGTACATACGGTGGAAGGGGTCGATTTGACCGCCCCGGCTGCGGTAGACGCCTTCTATGGGGCCATTCCAGATCTAGCAGCATCCATTCACATTGCCGGAGGCTTCGCGTTTACGCCCCTCGAAGCCTTGACCCCGGCGGTGCTCGAGGCGCAGTACCGTATGAACGCCCTGACCGCGACGCTGTGTTGCCAGGCAGCGGTGGACCGCATGGCCGAAGGCGGGCAGCTGCTGAACGTGACGGCGCGACCCGCGCTCGAGCCCTCTGGTGGCCCGCAGCTAGGCGCTTACACCATGGCGAAGGCGGCGGTAGCGGCGCTCACCCGGTCCCTCGCCAGCGAACTGCGACCCCGAGGGATTGGCGTTAATGCCATTGCGCCGTCGGTGATCGATACGGCGGTGAACCGGGAGGCTATGCCTGACGCCGATTGGTCATCCTGGGTAAAGCCTGAAGATGCGGCAGACGTCATTGTCTTTCTCGCGTCTCCCCGTAATCGAGTGGTGAGTGGCGCCTGCGTTCCCGTTTACGGGAACGCCTAGCCCCGGGAGGCCAGTCCTAGGCGGGGCTGCTCGCGGCGCGGCGGGCCTCCACCGCGTCAGCCAGCTGCTGAAGCATGGTTTCCGTCCCGTCCCAGCCGATGCAGGCGTCGGTGATGCTCTGCCCGTAGGTGAGCGGCTGGCCGGGCTTTGCGTCCTGGCGTCCGGCGACGAGGTGGCTCTCAATCATGACGCCGCACACCTGTTGACTGCCCTGGCGAAGCTGATGGCAAACGTCTTCGCAGACTAGGTGCTGCCGCTCCGGGTCCTTTTGGCTATTCGCGTGGCTAAAGTCGACCATCACCCCGCGCTTCAACCCCGCGTTTTGAAGCTTGGCCGAGGTGGCTGCGACGTGCGCCGCGTCGAAATTAGGCTTGCCACCGCCGCCGCGAAGGATCACGTGGCAGTCGCTGTTGCCTGCGGTGGAGAAGATGGCGGAGTGGCCGTCCTTGGTAACGGAGAGAAAGCTGTGGGGGTGCCCTGCGGAGTTCACTGCGTCCACGGCCACCTGAATGGCGCCGTCCGTGGAGTTCACAGCGCTGAGGCCAGCTCCCGGTGCACCTGGCTTTCCGTCGTGCGGGCTCCGATAGCGCCCCAGGAGATTAGGTCGCTGAGGTACTGAGGCGTTATGGGATCAAGGTACTCCGTCCCGGCGGGTAGGCCTGTTTCCGCAATATCGAGTAGCAGCTGCCGCGCAAGCTTGAGGCCTCGGTTAACGTCGTAGGAATCGTTGAGGTCCGGGTCGTTAATGAGTCCTTTCCAACCAACGATGGTGCGGGGCTTCTCGAAATACACCCGCATGATGATTTGCAGTGCACCGCTCAGGCGGTCCGCGAGGGGCTTCAGCCGGGAGGCGTATTCCCGGGCGGCGTCGGGGTCGTGGATGGAGCAGGGGCCCACAATCACGATTAGGCGGTCATTCCGGCCGTGGATGATGTCCGCGGCGGCTTTGCGAGCATCAAAAACGAGGCGAGAGGCAGCGGAACTGATTGGCAGCTGGGTGATCAGCCCCTTCGGCGCGATGACTTCTTCCATGCCCGTGATGCGGACGTCGTCGGTCGTGAATTTCACTGGTGCTCTCCCCGGCGTCGCGCGGGCGCGACGGCAAAAATTGAGCGCAAAGCCTACCGTGCCGGAGAAGATGCGCAAGTCCTTTTCCCGTCGCCGTTCCCCGCTGGCGCCGGTGTACACTGGGCGCCTCGGAGGATTCATGGCCCATAGCTCTAGACAAAGGACTCGCTTAAGCGCGCTCGGCATCACTCGTTGGCGCCGCCGCGGAGGCGCCCTAAATGAAGAAGAGCCCGACGAAGCGAGTGCGAACGTCACTGCCGAGGCTCAAACGGCGACGACGGCTGATCTCGCGCCCGAGCCCCAGCCCGTTGCGCCAGAGGCCCTAGCCTCTTCCGTCCCGAGCCCAGCGCCTACGGTGGATTCTGGGCCCGCACCGGAAATTGCGCTTTCTCCGGACCCTACGGCTCCGCCGAAAGCTGCGCCTTTGCTGGATGCTGGACCCGGGCTTGAGCCCGGCCCCGCTTCGGAAGCGATGGGCTCGCCACCCCGCTTCACCTTCGAGTGCGTGGTGCTCGAGGATCACCTGTTGCTGGCCGATCGGACCGCCCTTCAGGACGGGCAGGGGGCCCGGGCCCAGCTCGCGGAAGCGGCCGATGCCCTTCGCGTGGTTTACCTGCAAACCCACGGGACGCTGCCGAAGGCGAAGGCGCAGCGCCATCAGTTCGTCTGGCCCCAGCTCACCGACGGCGGGCTCGATCAGGGCCAAGCGGCGGCAGAGGCCGCTTTGCTCGGCTATGTAGGTCGGGTGCTCGCTGACAAGGGGCGGCTTTTGGTGCTGACGCCCTCCGCCCCGGGGGAGGCCGTAGCGGCTCAGCTGTCTGCGCTGGAGCGCCAGCTGCCTCAGGCGCGCTTGTGCAAAGGGATCATGCCTGCGCTCCAAGCGGATCCCGCTGCGCCTCGGCAGGCGCTCTGGACCCAGTTGCTGAGCCCACCGTGACCCCCACCCTTCGGCCCATGGCGCTAGCAGATCTCCCTGCCGTGCTTGTCGTGGAGCGGGCGGCTTACTTTTCTCCCTGGGCTGAGAGCCATTTTCGCGACAGCCTGCGCCAAGATCATGAGTGCTGGGTTGTGGTCTCGAACGCGACCTTGCACGGCCACGGTATTCTCAGCGCCGTGGCCCACGAAGGAGAACTCCTCAATTTATGCATTGCCCCGGAAGCGCAGGGGCAGGGCTTAGGCGCCCGTTTGCTTGCCCACCTTCTAGATCGGGCCCGGGCGAGAGATTGTGACGAGGTCTTTCTGGAAGTGCGGGATAGCAATGGCGCAGCACGCCGTCTTTATCGGCGGGCAGGCTTTCAAGAAATTGGGCGGCGCCGAGGGTATTATCCTGGCCCCGAAGGCGCGGAGGACGCGCGGGTTTTACGCAGGGAGTTAGCATGAACGCCTTTCATCGGCGCGGGGCAGAAGCCTTCGTCACCCTAGATCAGTCGGAGATTCGCGAGCTCGCTCATCCCAACGCCTGCGCCGCGGCGGCGCAAAGCCTGGCCGAGGCTCGGGTTGCGCCGGGGCAAATTACGGCCCTTCATCGCCACGGGAAAACGGAGGAGCTCTACCACATCCTCGCCGGAGAGGGGCTCATGGTCCTAGGGGACGCGCGCTTTTCCGTGATCCCTGGCGATACGGTGGTGATTCCCCCCGGCACCCCCCACTGCATTGAAAACCCTGGTGAGGAAACGCTGCGCTTTTTGTGCTGCTGCGCCCCCGCCTACAGTGACGACGACACGGAGCTTCTCCCCACGCCGTCCCAACCTTAGTTTTTCGGAGTTCTTTCATGGCCCAGCAAGCGGCTGAAGTGGCTCGGCGTCGTACCTTTGCGATTATTTCCCACCCCGACGCCGGTAAAACGACGATCACGGAAAAGCTTCTGCTGCTCGGGGGGGCGATCAGCTTGGCGGGCACGGTTAAGGCCAGGAAGTCCGATCGCCATGCCACCTCGGACTGGATGGCGCTGGAGAAGGAGCGCGGGATCTCCGTGACCACCTCCGTAATGCAGTTCCCCTACCGGGACGCTATCGTGAATCTGCTCGATACGCCGGGTCACGAGGACTTCTCCGAAGACACCTACCGTACGCTCACCGCCGTGGACTCGGCCCTCATGGTGATCGATGGCGCCAAGGGGGTCGAGCCTCGGACGATTAAGCTGCTGGAAGTGTGTCGCCTGCGCGATACGCCTATCCTTACGTTCATCAATAAGCTCGATCGGGAAATTCGCGACCCCATAGAGCTCCTCGATGAGGTGGAGTCCGTCCTCGCTATTGAGTGTGCGCCGATTACCTGGCCCATCGGCATGGGCCGTCATTTCAAGGGCGTTTATCACCTGCTGCGGGACGAGATCATTCTCTACGTGCAAGGGCAGGGGCGGGTGGATTCTATCCGGGAGACGATCCAGGGCCTTGAGAGCGATGCTGCTAAGGCCGCCCTGGGAAGCGACTGGGAAACGCTGCGGGACGAGGTGGAGCTGATTGCCGGCGGAGGCCATAGCTTCAACCCGGAGGCTTTTCTGGAGGGCTCCCAAACCCCTGTTTACTTCGGCACGGCCCTCGGAAATTTCGGTATTCGGGAAATGCTTGACGGGCTCGTGGCCCACGCGCCGGGGCCCCAGGAGCGTCCGAGCGAAGATCGCCCGGTGAAGCCGGAGGAGCCCGCCTTCTCTGGGTTTGTGTTCAAAATTCAAGCAAACATGGATCCAAAGCATCGCGACCGCATCGCCTTTCTTCGCGTGTGCTCCGGGCGCTACAGCCACAACATGAAGATGCGCCACGTGCGGCCGGGCAAGGACGTTCGCATTGCAGATGCGGTGACCTTTATGGCGGGGGATCGGGTGCAGGCCCAGGAGGCCTGGCCTGGGGACATCATCGGGCTTCACAATCACGGCACCATCCAGATCGGGGATACCTTTAGCGAAGGCGAGACCCTGCGCTTCACGGGCATCCCCAACTTCGCGCCGGAGCTGTTCCGGCGGGTGCGGCCTCGGGATCCGCTACGGAGCAAGCAGCTAGAAAAGGGCTTGAAGCAGCTTGCGGAGGAGGGCGCTATGCAGGTGTTCCGTCCCCTTGACCGCAATGAGCTCGTGGTGGGGGCCGTGGGGGTACTCCAGTTCGATGTGGTGGCCTATCGCCTGCAGGACGAATACAAGGCCGATTGCCTCTACGATTCCACGAACGTGGTGACCGCCCGCTGGGTGGAAAGCGACGACCCCGTGGCCTTTGAAAACTTTAAGCGGCGCGCTGGGGATCAGCTGGCCCTGGATGGTGGGGACCACCTGACTTTCCTGGCCACCTCCCGGGCGAATCTTTCCCTCATGATGGAGCGCTTCCCCGAGGTGCGCTTCCGGGCGACCCGTGAGCACTGAAAACGCCCCTTGGGCGGGCGCTGAGGATCAGGCCTTCGCGCAATTTAGCGCGCTAGAGGCGTCGGGAGAGGCCAGCTTATTCGATGGTGCCTTGCTCGTAGCCCATTGGCTTTCCGGAGCCTCCGTGGCATCCCTTTGCGAGGCGCCGCTGGAGGCGTGCTGCGCGGCGGCGGCGCCCTGGGTCGCGCCTCGTTTCGACGCAGCCACCAACGCCGACGGGCTGGTTACGGCGCTGGCTCAGAGCTTGGGCTTCGGTGGCGATGAAATGGCCTACGGGGCGCTGGAGAATAGCCGCATTGACCAAGTGCTCACCCGGAAGCGCGGACTGCCCATTACCTTGGCCGTACTGTACGTGGAGGTTGGGCGGCGCCTGGGCTTAAGTCTAACGGGCGTTAATGCTCCCGGGCATTTCATGGTGGCTATGGCCCAGGACCCGCGGGTTTGGATTGATCCCTTTGGCGGTACGGTGGAGAGCGAAGAGGCCTTCCGGGATCGCCTGAAAGCCCGCGGTGCACCGGCGGTGGTTTTGGCGGCGCCCTTTCCTTCCTGCGACCCTCGGGCCCTCGTACTGCGCATGCTGGCCAATATTCAGCAGCAACAAGGGGAGCAAAAGGCCTGGGGCTTGGCTTTGCAGGCCAGCGAGGCTCGTCGACGCCTGGCGCCGGCCCAGCTGGCAGTACTGTTTGATCATGTTCAGCTTTTGCAGCGGTCAGGACGCCTTGAGGACGCTGAGGCGGCCCTGGTGGATGCGTTGCCGTCCCTGGATGGGCGCGCCGAGGCCCTTGCCTTGGCGTGGCTGGCTCAGCTGCGTCGCGGGGTAACCCGACACTAGAGGTTAGGTCATGTCCTCAAAGGGATTGGCCATGGCAAGGCTTACGGGGTTAGCGAAGCCTGGAATAGTGATGGCGTCATCGCTGAGCGTGAGGTCGAGACCGTCTACCACGCCTTCTCCGAACCGGTAGATGGGGGCTTGCAGCGCTTCCCCCATGGCGGTGTCATATTGTTGGCTCGCCGCGCTCACGCTTTCGTTCTTCCGCTGCCAACGCGTCATGGCCTCAGCGCCGTGGCGCGCTTCGAGCATGCGCCGGGTTTGCTCCGGGGACAGCACAAGCCCCGTGGCATTGTTGCCTCCGAAGCCCTTGGAGTTCAGCAATACCGCGTCCAAGGCGCCTGGCTCCACGGCTTCATGGGCGAGGGGGAAATGGAGCCGGTCCGTGTGGACGTCCTCCGCAACCCGGTCGATGGTCGTAATCCCCGGGATGATGTGGTCTGCGAAGGTGCCTAGGGCGCTTGCCAGCTGATCCCCTGCGGCGGGGGATAGGGAGTGGCCCAGATAGGCCTTGATTGCTGCCACGGGCCAGCGCGCAATCCCGAAGGTTTTGGCGAGCTCGCTCATGATGTGGCTTTCCGTTACCCGATTCTGGGGCGTGCCCGTGCCGTGGGCATGGATATAGCTTCGGTCGAGTCCTTGCTGCCCCAGCATGCTGCGCAACAGGCCCAGGGCGCGGCCCACCATGGATTTCTTGTAGCCATCGGCGTAGATGAAAACTTCGGGGACGGCGCCGAGGACATTCGCCCCGAGCTCTACCGCTAGCGCGTCGTCGACCAGGACAGAAAATACTGCCGATTCGGACAGGGTGAAGCCGCAGTTTTCTGCAAAGGGGCGGCAGGCGCGGCGATAGTCGGGGGTGCTCGCACCATCCAAGCGCATCAGCGCTTCGTCTTCCGCCAGGGCGCCCATGGTGCGGTAGCCCTCGATGATTTCAGGAAGGATGGGGGCTTCCGCACAGCCTATGAGCACCACCCGCCGGCGGCCCGAGCGGATGTCATCCACGCCCTGACGCAGGTTATACAGGTAGGTCGCGCAGGCGCCGATGTTGGCGCCGGTGCTGCCGGCGCTGCCGAGCACATAGGCATTGACGAAATCGGCGGGCATCTGGGGAAGCCCCAGGGGGAGCTGCTTGGAGCTTACGCGCTTGCCCAGGAGGGCCGCCTGCATCATGCCGCCATTGCCGTTTTGATCGAGTTGGCTCATCCCCGAGCTGGCGTAAACGGCAATCTCGTCGGGCGCGACGGCCTGCCGGAGCGTTTCCCAGCTGAGGCCCGCGCTGCCCAGGGCATCAGAGGCCGCAAAGATCGTCATGGCGAGGCCCCGGGGATGGCTCCGGGAGGCATAGAGCTTCTCCGGATCGAACCCCGTGGGGAGCTGGCCAGCGACCTGGACTCGAGACTGGCGAGTTTCGGGGATGAAGGCCGCAAGTCCCCCGCTGCATTGGACTTCGACCGTATCGTCGTCTACGGCGCTGACGGTCCATCCGGCCGGTAGGGTTTCTGGTAGTTGGCGCTTGCGCAGGCGGAACGTCAGGGGCGCATCACCAGCCCCGGCGAGATTCACTGCACGGTGCTGGGGAATGGCGTCGACGTCCATGTGCTGGGTTTCAATGCGTCGAACCAGGGTGTGGTCCCGCAGATAGGCCTGCCGCTCCGGGGTGGCGGGCTCGCCCATGAGGGTCGCCAGGGCCTTCCAGGTTTGCTTCGCTTTTTCCTGGGTGCGCCGGTAAGCGTGATGGCCAGAGATTCGGCCCGCGGGGTTCACCCCGCCCGCTGCAATGAGTACCGGTAGACGCAAGGTGACCTCTCCTTAACCCGCATGGCAATCTCGGGAGTTTAGCGTCGGCGCTGACGGAGGCGCCAGCGCCGAAGGCCCTTTTTGGTGCGCGGGGACGCAACCTTCTAGAGCAGCTCCACGGCCAAGGCCGTGGCTTCGCCGCCGCCAATGCACAGCGATGCAATCCCCCGGGTGCCTCCGGTGCGGCGAAGGGCATGAAGCAGGGTGACCACGATGCGTGCGCCGGAGGCCCCGATGGGGTGACCCAAGGCGCAGGCACCTCCGTGAATATTCACCTTTGCTTCGTCGAGACCAAGGCCATCAATGGCGAGCATGGCTACCATGGCGAAGGCTTCGTTAATTTCAAAGAGATCTACGCTCGCGAGATCCCAGCCCGCGCGCTCAGCAACGCTTCTGATGGCGCCGAGGGGCGCGGTGGTGAAGGTTTCTGGCGTTTGGGCGTGGCTTGCGTGGGCCACGATGCGCGCCAGGGGCGTGACGCCGGCGGCTTCCGCTGCCCCCGCAGTCGTGAGTACTAGGGCCGCAGCGCCGTCGGAAATGGAGCTTGAGTTGGCTGCGGTAATGGTGCCGTCGGCTTTGAAGGCGGGCTTTAGGGTGGGAATCTTTTCCGGCTTGCCCCGCTGGGGTTGCTCATCTTCCGTGACCGTTACGGGCCCGCCGCGGGTGTCGAAGGTGACGGGGACGATTTCTGCGTCAAAGGCGCCACTGCTCTGGGCCGCCCGGGCCCGCTCGAGGGACTGAATCGCGTAGCGATCCATGGCGTCCCGGGTGAGCTGGTGCGCATCCGCGGTTTCCTGGGCAAAGCTGCCCATGGCGCGGCCCGTGTAGGCATCTTCCAGCCCGTCCAGGAACATGGTGTCGTAGACCTTATCGTGGCCCATGCGAAGGCCGCTGCGCGCTTGCGGCAACAGATAGGGCGCCCCGGTCATGCTTTCCATGCCGCCGGCGACCACCCAGCTTTGGCTCCCGGCTTTAAGGCTATCGTGGGCCACCATGAGGGTTTTCATGCCGCTGCCGCACACCTTATTCAGGGTGACGGCGCCGCAGTGCTCGCCGAGCCCCGCACCCCGACCCACCTGCCGTGCCGGCGCCTGCTTAAGGCCTGCAGGGAGTACGCAGCCCATGAGGATCTCGCCGATGGCCTCTGGCGCCACCCCCGCATCGGCCACCGCCGCCTTTACCGCGCTGACCCCAAGGGCTACGGCGCTCTGGCCAGAAAGGCTGCCCTGGAAGGCGCCCATGGGCGTGCGGCGGGCGCTGGCAATCACAACCTCGTTGGCATTCATGGTGTTCCCCTCAAGCTCACGCGAAAGGGTGCGAGTTTAGCAGCCTCAGGGGTCGTGGGTAAGCCCGATGCCCCGAGCGAGTGGCTCGAAGTGGATCAGGACCGCATCAATCTTTTCGCCGACGCCACCCTGGACCACCAGTTCATCCACATCGATCCGGTGAAGAGCGCGGAGCTGTCTCCCTACAAGGTGACCATTGCCCATGGCTTCCTGACCCTGTCTCTCCTGCCCTTTCTCACCGCTAAGATTCCGGCGCAGGTGCCCGCGGCCTATGAAGGGACCGTCATGGGGGTGAACTATGGCCTGGACAAGGTTCGCTTCCCGAACCCGGTGAAGGTCAACGCAAAGGTGCGCGCCCATCGGGAGCTCATGGAAGTCACCCAGGTGGCGCCGAATACGCTGCAGCTAAAGAACAAGATCACCATCGAGATCGATGGGGAGAGCAAGCCTGGCTGCGTCGCCGAGTTCCTGACCCGGGTGATCTACGCCTAGGGGTTAGCGCTCCAAAAAGCGCGGGATGAGCTCTGCGAAATTGCAGGGCTTGTGCCGCGCATCGAGCTGAGCTTTCAAAATGCCTCGGGCGTGCTGTCCCGCCCCGTGAAGCCCGTGCCTCCGGTGGTGAGGACGACATCGACCTCGGGATCGGCGATCCAGGCGGAGACCCGCGCACGCATCGCGTAGCGGTCGTCGGGGCAGAGGCTTCGTGCAGCCAGTACATGTCCAGCTTCTAAGAGAGCGCTTTCGAGATAGGCGCCGGAGCGGTCTTCGCTGAGCGTGCGGGTGTCGGAGAGCGTCAATACTGCCACGCGGAGGGGCAAGAATTCCGTTGCCATGGGGCCATCCCTTTGGGTTTGCATCGCTTGCGGGACCGTCGCATGCTCCGGTCCTACGATCAAAGAGTATAGCCCTTGGGGAGGCATCATGAGCGCAGCACAGGATCAAGCAGCATCAGCATCAGCGGCCGCGGCCGGCACCGGTGGCGTATTAGGCGGTGCCCGGCTCGCCCCGCCCAGCTTTTCTTCCCCCGCGGAGGAGCGTGCGCATCTGAAGGTACGCTTGGCGGCGGCCTTTCGACTTTTCGCCTTCTACGGCTTTGACGAGGGGGCTGCGGGGCACATTACGGCGCGGGATCCGGAGCGCCCGGATCACTTTTGGGTGAACCCCTTCGGGCGCCACTTTGCCTGCCTGACCCCGAAGGATCTCCTTCTCGTAAATCACGATGGGGAAGTGGTGGAGGGGGAAGGGCTGGTGAATCAGGCGGCCTTTGCTATCCACTCTCGGCTCCATGCGGCCCGCCCCGATGTGTTGGCAGCCGCCCATTCCCACTCCATCTACGGCAAAGCGCTGGCGGCCATCGATACGCCGCTTCTGCCCTTCTGCCAGGACGCCTGCGCCTTCTTCGAGGATCATGTAATCCATGAGGCCTATAGCGGCGTGGTCCTGGATACGCAGGAAGGGGACGGCATAGCCGAGTCCCTGGGGTCCAGGAAGGCCGCCATTCTCAAGAATCATGGTCTCCTGACCGTCGGCACTACGGTGGACGCCGCCGCCTGGTGGTACATCGCCATGGAGCGCTGCGCCCAGGCCCAGCTGGCCGCCATGGCAGCGGGCACGGTCGCCAGCCTGCCCCCGGAGGTCGCGCGGCATACCCGGGGTCAGGTAGGCTCGGAGATTGCCGGCTGGTTCAGCTTCCAGCCCCTCTTCGAAATGATCTCGGCCCGGGAGCCTGAGCTCCTCGGCTAGCGGGCCCATTAAGTTTGCCTGGCCCCCGGGACCCCTTTAACATTCGGGGGTTTTGGGTGGCCGCAGCGCGGCGCACCGGTCGGATTAACGGGCGGCCACGGCACAATAACGCGTCCCGCCCGGGGCAAGGGGAAGGCCATCTATGGCGCAGTCGGAAGATCGTGTTGACCAGCTGTTCTTGATCGCAGAAAAACTGGCGAAGGACTTTTCTCTTGCCAGCGAAAAGGACAAGGCGCAGGTGCAGGATCACGTGAAGGGCCTGCTGGCAGAGGACGTGGTTCGGCGTGAGTGCGAGGCCTTAAGCGAGCTCGATATTGACAGCTACATCGAGCGCTGCGTGGCGCCGGCGGAAGCGCCGGGGCGGATGAGCGCGAAGAACTTGATTCCCCGCCTCGGATCCCGGGTGACGCTAGTGGAGGAGGACGGCCCCTTCTACAGCGCCGTGGTGACCATGGCCTTCCCCCAGGGCACGCGGGAAGTGGGCTTTATCGCCCAGGACCGCAGCGTCGCAAACGGCGTTTGGATGCCGCGCCACCACCTGGCAGCGGCGCGCCGTCTAGAGATGTGGTCGAAGCGCAATATGCCCGTGGTCAGCTTTATGGATACTCCGGGGGCGGACGCCGGCGCCGAGGCCAACGCAGAAAACCAGGCTCACTCCATCTCCCGGCTCATCGCCGAGATGTGCAACGTCGATGTGCCTACCGTGGGCATTATTCTCGGTATCGGTTATTCCGGAGGCGCCATTCCCCTGGCCGCGTCCAACCTTATTCTTGCGGTGCGCGATGCGGTCTTTAACACCATTCAGCCGAAGGGCCTCGCGAACATTGCTCGTAAGTACAACCTGTCCTGGCAGGAGTGCGCCAAGCTCGTCGGGGTGTCTTCCTACGATCTTTACGCCCAGGGCAACATCGACGGCATCATCGATTACGTGCCCGGGGAAGACGATGCGCAGCTGGAGAAGCTGCGCGCCTCGATCGTGACGGGTATCGAGTTCATTGAGAACAAAACGCGCACCTTTGTGGCGGAAAACCCCTACATCATCGATCACTACCGGCGGAACCTTGATCGCTACCTAAACCCCTCGCCGCGCCTGCATGCCAACGAAGCTACGGCGGCCCTGTCCCTCGCGACGGCCCCGACGGAGTTCAGCAACGTATTTGGGGTGGCCTATCGCTACCTGCGCTACCTTGGCGTGCGCAAGCGCATCCGTTCCACCACCACCAAGCAGTATGGCCGCCTCGCCGAGGCTGAGGTGCCCAAGGGGGAGCTGGCTCAGCGCGCAGACCGGGAGCGCCGTCGGGCCTTCCTCTCCTGGTTCCAGGATCCGGAAAAGCTGGTCTACGACGACAGCTTGGCGCGGGCTTGGAAGAACTACCAGGAGAAGAAGCAGGCCGTGCATGACGAGCGCGGTCGCCTTGCCCAGTTAATCTTTGGGGAGCCGAAAAAGAACTACGAGGACGCCCGGGCGACGCTTCTGAGCACGGTCCTTGCGTACCTGTACAACCGCTGGAAGAACGAGGCGCGGGGTAACCTAGAGGCCTTGATGGCGCAGCTCGCGGATCCTGCGGCTACGCGCCAGCTGCTTCGGGTGGCCGATCTTCCCCGGGCGCGCGACCTTCTGGTCAGCCTGCGCAGCGACGACAGTGAGGTGGCTCGCTACCTGCGGGAGCATTTCTCCTTTGACGCCCGAAAGCTCTTGTCCAAGCGAGGCCTGGCCGATAAGTCCGATGGCTACCTGCAAAGTGCCTTGGCGGCGGAGCTGAACGTATTTCTTCAGGGCGTGAACCCCTTTGCGGACGATGCGCTGTCCCTCTCCGTGGTGCCGGAGGCGCTGCGGGATGAAAGCTTGAAGACCGCTGCGCCGGGGTCGGCGCCGCTTCTAGCGGCGCTTCGCGGCATGCTGGCTTCGGCGTTCGGAGGCTCCATCCAGGCCCGGGGCCCGGCGGGTGTGCCCGTGGGGATTTCCGACTTGACGCTGCTCGATGTGCTCCTAACCGAAGAGCTTCGGGAAGACTTCATCGCCGAGGGCAAGAATCTGCTGCTCTTCGACGCCCTTTACGATGCGGTGCTGCAGAACCTCGATCTCGTCGCTGAAGAGGCCAACGAAAAGCGCGCGCTCTCTTACGACTCCATGGCCGGGCTCATGGATCGGGCGCTTAAGCGCGCCGCGGTGCAGCTTGGCATGGCCGACAGCGCGGGGCTTGCTGATGCTCACTTTGCCTGGCTGGAAAAGATGGAACAGCATGGGCGCCGGGGCGACTTCCTGCGCACCGTGGAGGAATGGAAGAAGGCCAGCTTCCCCCATCTTTCCGACACTCTGCTCGTGATTGTGACCTTCCTCTTTGACCGCTTGATCCCTGTTTATGGGGCCAGCGTAAAGGATGGCCGGCGCTACGATGGTCGAATTGCGCCGCGGAATATTGGGCGCCGCAAGGACTTCTGGTATCGCCTCACCCTGGCCTACCGGGATCTCCTCATCCAGGAGGTGTTGAGCCACGACAAGCGGCAAAAGAACACCACAGCGGATGCCTTCATTGAGCGCTTCTTTCACAGCTTTACGCCGCTGCACAACGATCGCCTGTCCTCCGATCCCGTGCGCTTCCCGGGCTTCCGGGTCTCCATCGAGCAAGCCCTCGAGGCGGGGCAGATTCCCTGCGGTATTGTCACGGGGCTCGGGGAGTTCAAAGGGGAGAGCGGTCCCCTGCGCTGCGGGGTAGTGATCTCCAATGTCGCCTTCCAGGCTGGCTCCTTCGATATGGCCAGCGCCGAGAAGTTCTGCGAACTACTGGTGACCTGCGCCGAGCAGCGCCTGCCCGTGCTTTGCTTCATCTCCTCCGGGGGCATGCAGACCAAGGAGGGGGCCGGCGCCCTCTTCTCCATGGCGGCGGTGAACGACCGCATTACCCGTTTTGTCCGGGACATTGACCTTCCCGTGGTGGTCTTCGGTTTCGGCGACTGCACCGGCGGCGCGCAGGCGAGCTTCGTCACCCATCCTCTGGTGCAGACCTATTACTTCTCCGGCACCAACATGCCCTTTGCGGGGCAGATCGTGGTGCCCTCGAACCTGCCGAGCCACTGCACCCTGTCGAATTACCTCTCTCGGACCTCCGGGGCCATGCAAGGGCTCGTGCGCCATCCCTTCTCCGAAGGGCTCGACGGTGCCCTCGCAGCGATCGATCCCGATATCCCCGTGCCCACGGATTCCGTGGAAGGGGTAGTGGCCCGGGTGATGGCGGGCATCTACGTCGAGGATTCCGCCGCGGATGTCGATGCCGTCGTCGCTCTCGGCGCGGGCGAGCCCACGCCGGTGAAGCGCACGCTCATCCATGCTCGGGGCTGCACCGCCGCGAAGCTGGTCCGCGTGGCGCGGGCGCAAGGTATTGAAGTGGTGCTGGTGCAGTCCGACCCCGATATGGAATCCACGGCCGCGGACATGCTCGGGCCGAAGGATCGGCTCGTGTGCATTGGCGGTAACACGCCAGATGAAAGCTACCTCAATGGCCTGTCCGTGGTGCGGGTAGCGGAGCTGGAGAAGGTGGATTCGCTCCACCCGGGCATTGGCTTCTTGTCGGAGAACGCCCAATTCGCTGAGCTATGCCGGAACCACGGCATCAATTTCATTGGGCCGCCGGTGACCTCCATGGAAACCATGGGGAACAAGTCCAACGCCATCAGCACGGCGCGGAGCCTAGGCGTGCCCGTGGTGCCTGGCTCCTATGGCATCCTCACCAGCGTCGAGCGCGCGGCCCAAGTGGCGGAAGACATCGGCTATCCCGTGCTCATCAAGGCCGTGCATGGCGGTGGTGGGAAGGGTATCCAGGTGGTGGAAAGCCCCGAGGCCTTCCACGATCTGTTCCATCAGGTGCAGGCGGAGGCGCGCAATGCCTTCGGTAACGGCGATGTGTACCTGGAGAAATTCGTTACCTCCATGCGCCACATCGAAGCGCAGCTGCTTCGCGATCACCATGGCAACGCCTTCGTTCTGGGCATTCGCGACTGCTCCGTGCAGCGGGACAAGCAGAAGGTGGTGGAAGAGTCCGGCTCCACGGCGCTGACGCCGGCCCTCGAGGCCCAGGTTCGGGAAAGCACCCTGGCCCTGGCGCACGAGGTGGATTACGTGGGTGCGGGCACGGTGGAGTTCATCCTCGACGTGGTCAATGACGCCGTGTACTTCATGGAGATGAATACGCGCCTCCAGGTTGAGCACCCGGTGACGGAAAAGGTCTGCGGCGTAGATATCGTCGCTGAGCAGTTCCGGGTGGCGGGCGGCGCATCCATTAAGGACCTCACCCCGGGCAACACTGGCTACTCCATCGAGGTACGCCTAAACGCCGAGAAGGTCACGAAGGCCGGCGGCAAGCTGGTGTTCCGCCCCGATCCCGGGGAAATCACCGAATGGGTAATGCCGGAGAACGAGGCCATCGACATCATCGCCGCCGGAGGTCCGGGGAAGGTCATCTCCCCCTTCTACGACTCCATGGTCGCCCAGATCATCATCCACGGGACCGATCGCCGGGACGCTGCCAGCAAGCTGGCGGCCTACCTGGATTCGGTGCGGGTGAAGGGGATCTGCACGAACTTGGCGCTTCTGCGGAAGATCCTCCGGGACGAGGTATTCCTCTCTGGCGATTATGACACCAGTTATCTCCCGAACTTCCTGGCGACCCTCGATGCCGATGCGCTGATTGAGGAAATCGAACAGGAAGCGGGTAAGGACAGCAGCGCCGTCTCTCTGGAGGCCCTGGCCATCGAGGGAAGCGACGAGCTCAAGGTGCTATCTCCCTCCACGGGGATTTTCTACATCACGCCCTCGCCCTCCGAGCCCGAATACGTTTCGGTGGGGGAAGAGGTTTCCGTCGGCAAAACCCTGTGCCAGCTCGAGGCCATGAAGATCTTCTCGCCCCTTACCCTGGCCAGCTTCAATCAGGCCGAGCAGGCGCTCTACCCCGAGGGGCAGCGCTACGTGGTCACCCGCATCAACATTGCCAATGGGCAACAGGTTAATGCGGGAGACCTCCTTTTCGTGGTGAAGCCTAAACCGGCGCTGGAATCAGCGGCATAAAAAAGGGCCCTTCGGGGCCCTTTTGCGTTAGGCAGCGCCACCTAGGCGGTCCCCCTAGCGGGCGCCACCTAGGCGGCCCCATCAAAAAATTCCTTGAAGCCCGCCGGGGCGTAGGGGCCGACGACGATCTGCTCAAAGACGCCGATGCCGGAGCGCTGCCCATCGCTGGCGGTGACGATTTGCTGGGTGTGGAGATTCTCCCGGGCCAGCGGGTCCAGCTGCCGTGGGTCGAAGCGCTCATGCCCGGTAGCCAGTTCGCCCTTCCACATGCCCTGGCCCCACTCGGGATGACCGTAGCCGAGGCCCTTCATCTGGAATTTCAGCCCCGGGGTAAGGGTAATGGTGCGCAGGTCTCCTTCCAGGGGAACCAGATCAATTTCCACGGCTTCGGCCAGGCGCGTGCCCTTGTGATAGCGGATGCGGTGACGCGCCGTGGCCATGCGCGTATCCCGAGCTTCCCCCTGCGCGGGGACGAGGTCGGCGTTGGGGTAGAGGGGCGCGGTGAGCCCCTCCCGCACGAGCGATTCTCCTTCCGGGCCATCGAAGAAAATCGCATGGCTAACGTGATCCTCCCAGAAGAGGGGTGCCCACATGAAGGCGATGCCCTTGGGCATCACCGGTGCGCCACCTCCCTCAGGCTCCCCCACGGTGCGGACGCCCCAGGAGCGATCCTTCGTGCCTCGGGAGGATTCGGGATCAACGCGGATGTCGCCGTCGGGGGTATGGAGAAGGCCTTCCCAGGTGCCGAACTGGTCGAAGCGGGTGGCGTCCATCACGGTGCGGGTGCCTTGGAAAAGGGTCTGCCTCGCCTCCTGAATGCCCGCGGTGCGGGTGGAGAAGACGAGGTCGCAGGCCAGCCCAGAATCGTTGTCTTCGAGAATGATGCGGGTTTTCCGCAGGGGCTCAATCACCTCAAGGCGCAGGGGGCCGACGCTCATGTCCGTGCGCTCCGGCGGCGCGCGGCGCGAGCCGTAGAAGCAGTGCTGGAGGCCCCCCTCGGTTACCGTAGAGAAGGCGGCATCGAGGATGCCTCGGTGGGGATAGATCGCCATTCCAAAGCCGAAGTACCAGCTGCCATCGTTCCCGTAGCCATTAAACCAAGTGCGGTCGTAGACGTTCCGATCGCTGGTGGCGGGATAGGCCAGGGGCAGGGGCGTTTGGTGAATGGGGTAATCGTCGAGCGCGTTCAGCATGGTGGTCCCTCTCCCAAGAGTGTTCGCCACACCATACCGCAGCTGGCCGCGGCTGGGGATCGGGCCCTAGGCGGTCAGGAGGATGACGGCACCGGAGCCCATGGCGAGGAGACCCAGGCCACGCACCAGGATTCGGCTCCAGCGAAGAAAGGCCGCATCGTTCCAGCGCTTCAATAAAGCGGTGCCGCTGGCGGTTCCGAGGATCGCTGCCGGCGCGAGGGCAAGAAGGAGGGGCCAGGACAGCGCGGAAGGTTCGGCGCCCTGGGCGAGAAGGGGGCCGTAAACCCCCAGCTTTGCGCCGTGTCCGAGGCATTGAGCAAAACCCTTGGTGGCGACGGTGGCTTCCCGGCCGCGGGTTCCCCGAAGAAAGAAACTGTCCAATAGCGGACCCGAGGCGCCGGCGAATAGCTGCCCGCCCGTGACGAGGAGGCCGGCGCCGAAGCCGTGGCTAGGCCGTTCAAAGCGAAGGGCAAAGCGTTCGGGAATGGCCAGGGCCAGGAAGGGGGTGGCTCCGAGGAGCAGTAGGAGGACGCCCCGGGACGGTACCCAGGCCACCCACTGCACCAAGGCTGCGGTCACGCCGACCCCCAGGCCGTAGGCGGCCAGGCCCCGCCATTCCAGCGCTCTCCAGAGCAGGGCGGCGCGGGCGCCGTTGGCAAAGCCCTGGGCCAGGGCATGGATAACCATGGCCTCGGGGATGGGTAGGAGGAGGGCGAGGAGGGCAATCAGCACCATGCCTCCGGCCATGCCGAAGATCCCAGACAGGGCTGCGGTGCTCGCGACCGCGAGAAGGATGAGCAGAGTCATGCGGCGCGACCTACCGGGGACGGACGGCAGAGCATACACTGCGCCATTGTTTCTTTTTTGGAATAGTTCGGGTGATTGAAAATCTCGAAACGCTCGTAACGTTATCGAAAACCGGCACCATGATGGAGGCGGCCACGGTGCTGAAAATCTCCCAGTCCGCGGTGAGTAAGCGGGTGGCGGCGTTGGAGCGGCAATACGACCGGGCGCTCATTGAGCGCCGGGGGCGCCGGGTAGTGTTGACGGCCTACGGCACGCGCCTAGTGGAAAAGGTGACGCCGCTGATCACCGAGCTCCGCAGCGTCTTCATCGAGGAGCCCACGCTCCAGCGGGGCAAGATCATTCTTGGCGTTTCCGAAGCCATCCTGGCGAGCTGGGCGCCGGCGCTCTTCGCCCGGGTACGGGAACGGCTGCCGGAGGTGGAGTTTGAGTTCCATGCCCAGCGTTCTCCCGTGGTGCTGGATCGGATTCGCTCCGGGGAATACATGGTGGGGCTCTGCACTGGCTCGGCGGAAGCGGATTACGACCTGGTCTCGGAAGTGCTTCGTCTTGAGCCCATGGTGTTGGTGCCTTCAGCGCTTAAGCCCTTCACGCCCCCGGAGGCCGGTGAGCTGCCGGTGATTACCATCGAATCCCGAAGCGGCGCCTGGGCATCTATCGAGGAAGCCATGCGGCGTCTCAACATTCGGCGGGAGACGTCGCTGGAATCCTTTTTTTCCGTGGCCCAGATGGCGCTCGCGGGCTTCGGCCATGGGCTGATTCCCCGAGGCGTCGCCCGGACCCTTGGCATTCCCCTGGATAAATGCATCGAACTTGGGGATCGGGGCCTCGCCCGCCCCGTGCGCTTTGTGGCGCGCAAGTCCATGTTCCTCCGGCCCCTCGTGCAAAGCGTGTACGCCGCGCTGGCGGACGAGGCTCAGCGCCTCAACCGCTAGCCAGGGCTTTGGTGCCGCGGCACACTCAGCGTTTTTCCGCGGGAGGGTTCGCCATGGCTTTGGTGCTGCATCACTACGAGGGTTCACTGTTCTCCGAGAAAATTCGCCTGATGCTGGGGTATTACGGACTTCCCTGGGAGAGCGTGGAGATCTCGCCGATCATGCCGCGTCCGGCGCTCATGCCCCTGACGGGAGGCTATCGCCGGACCCCGGTGCTCCAGGACGGCGCCGATATCTTTTGCGACACCCACGCCATCAGCGAATATCTCGACGTGCTCTGCCCGGAGAAGGCCCTGGCGCCTCCGACCCTTGCCCATGCGGCGCGAAGCCTCGCGGAGCGCGCCGATACCCATCTGTTCCAGGTGGTTGTGGCCCTGTGCTTCCAGCCGGCGGCGGTGGCGCCCATGATGGCGGCCCTAGGGCCGGAAATGGCGGAAAAGTTTGCGGCGGATCGGGCCGAGCTGTCCGGAGGCCGGGGATCCATCGCATCCCTATCCCCCAGCGCGGCGGAGGCGGCGCTGCAGGCGACCCTAGTGCCCCTCGAAGGGCAGCTGGCGCATGGCCCCTTCCTCCTAGGGGACGCCCCCACCATTGCGGACTTCTCCGTCTATCACTGTCTGTGGCTACTCGCGAGAAATCCCGTGGTGTCGTCCCTGCTGGCGCCCTTCGAGGCAGTGGGGGCCTGGATGGCTCGGCTCGCGGCCTTTGGGCATGGCGGCTGGGTGGCGCGGTCTGCTGATGAGGCGCTCGCCTTAGGGCGGGAGGCGGAGCCTCAAGCGTTGCCTGCGGCCTGGGGCGGGGCTGCCTCCGTGGAGGCCGGGGGCCCTGCGCTGGGAAGTGCGGTGTCCGTGACGCCGCTGGACTACGGCTGTATTCCTGTCACAGGCACCCTCGCTTATGCCACGGATCAGCTCTGCGGCGTCGATCGGGAAGATCCCCAGGCTGGGCGCATTCGGGTTCATTTCCCCCGGGTGGGCTTCGCCCTTAAGGCAGAGGGCTAGGGGCCTGGCGCGTCGTTTAAGGCCCAGTCGTAACGAAAGGCGATAGGGCCGTCGTAGGCGCGAAGCGACGGCCCCAGCGTCTCCGGGGCCGCCGAGGCGAGGTAGGCCAGGAGCGCCTCTCGCCCCTGGGGGAAGTCTTCCCCATACCAGTCAAAAAGGCTCGAGAGCGTCAGCTGCCCGTCCTCGAAGGCGATTCCCCGGGGGTGTGCCAGGTGGGCTTCCAGGGCGCTCTGGAGATCGGCCTCGAGGACGTCCCCCGTGAAAGGCTCAGGCAGAAGGTTGGGGCAGCCCAGGGAGGCACAGTTCAGCGCAAAGTGCACCCGGGGCTCGGCAAAGAGGGGGCGCAGGATGCGATGTTCAATGGCGTTCAGGGATAGGGAGATGCCCTGTACCGTGATGAGGTCATCGTCCCAGGGCCCAAAGCTCCAGGGCCAACGCTTCAGATCCAGAATGCTGCTGACGGGATAGGCCTTCAACACCCGCGCCACCGTCAGCGCGTTGTACAGATTCGCCCAGTAGGCAAATTGCGCGTTCCGGGCCAGCCCTCGGGGGCCTCGCTGGGCTTCCGCGGCCACCCAGGCCTCAAGCGCGGCTCGATCCTCGGCAGTCACCGCGCCATAGCGGAGGCGGTGGATACCGTCCGGGGTGTCCGTCACAAGGTAGCGCTCCAGGAAGCGCGCGTAGAAAGCACTTGCCGGGCTTCCGCTGCCGGCCAGGGCGGCTTGGGTCGCCGGGGCAAATTCCGCGAGGGGGGCGCCGTAGCCCAGCACTGCCGCCAGGGCGGCGCCGGGGAGGAGGGCGAGCAGGGCAGCGAGGGCGGTGGATCTAAGGCTCAGCATGGGGCGGCAGCTCAAGGTTGGGGGTCCAGAGGGTGTTGAGATCCTTCGTGCTAGGGGCAGGGGTCACGCCGGCGAGGGTGAAGAAGCCGCTTTCCTGCGTGGTCTCGCTCCAGGCGCTCCAGGAGGGCCCTTCGCCCGTGGCAAAGGCGAGCCACTGGCGCTGAAAAGTTTCGGCGAGAGCCCAGCGCGCCGGGTCCGTGCCGGCAAAGCGCCGCACGGAAGGGTGGTCTAGCGTGCCAAAGAGGTAGGGCACTTCCAAACCGTGGCTCGCTCCGAGCTGGCCCTTGAGAGCGGGGGATGGGGCATCAAAGCGGTAGAGCCAGCAGGAACCCTTCCCTTGGCTATGGCGCACGTAGGTGGCGCCTCGGCGTAGCAGCGGGACCTGGTAATACAGGTCCGTTTCCGCGGTCGAAAGGCGCTGCCAGGGCGGGCGGGAGCCAAGCGGAGATTCGTAGGCCGCCCAGAGGGCGCTCGCTTCCGGCGGCGCCGGAAGGGGCGAGCGTTTAAGGCCCGCGTCAAGGCGGCGGAGGGCGGCCTGCGCGTCAATCCCCCGCTGAGCGAAGAGGAACAGGCGCTGCTCGTCTGCGTTGCACCCCAGGAGCAGGGGTAGGCCCCGCTCTGCTGCCCGGGCGATGCCGTCTTCTTCCGTCGTGCCGAGGCCGGCCCGCCCCTGCTGGGGCCGAAAGACCCCATGGCCGAGCTCGGGGCGTAGGGCCTTATCGAGGGCGGCGCCAAGGCTCAGGAGCTTCGGGAGAGGCAGGGCTCGCAGGGCGGGGAGGAGCTTGGGCGTGCCGAGTTCCTCCTGGAGCCATTGCCGGCAGCGCGCGACCGCAGCTTCGTCGAGCCAGGGGCTCGTGGCCGCGGATTGAATCACTGCGCGTTGGAAGGTGCCCGCGCTCCCCGCGAGGGTCAGCTGCGCAAGAATGCTCATGCCCCCGGCGGATTCCCCGAGCACGGTGATTTGGCTGGGATTTCCGCCAAAGGCTTCGATGTTGGCCTTAACCCAATGAAGGGCCGCCTGCTGATCAAGGAGCCCTAGGTTCGGGGCTTCCGAAAGGGGCGGGAAGCCAAGGAGGCCTAGGCGATAGTTCAGGGTGACCACCACCACCTGATGCGCCTCGACCAGCCGGGCCGCCTCGTGAATGGGGTCCCGGGCGTCCCCGTTGGTGAACCCTCCGCCGTAAATCCACACCCACACGGGATGGGGGCCGGACCCGCGCGGAGCCTGAATATTCAGGTGCAGGCAATCCTCATCGATAGCCCCCACGGGGCGCAGGGCGAGGGCCTTGCCCGCGAGCTGAGGCGGAGCCGGGCGGGCTTGGGTCGCGTTGCGCCGCCCCGGGGGAAGGGGCGTCGGGGG
>RGAU01000070.1 GCA_009919975.1 Gammaproteobacteria bacterium | reverse complement strand
AACGAGGTGGCCTCCTTTGTCGTGCCCCTAGGTGCCACCATCAACATGAATGGCACGGCCATCATGCAGGGGGTGGCCACGGTCTTCATCGCCCAGTACTTCAACATCGCCTTAGATCTCACGGATTACGTGATGGTGATTGTCACCGCCACCATGGCGGCCATCGGCACCGCGGGGGTGCCCGGCGTGGGCCTGATCATGCTCACCATGGTGCTTCAGCAGGTGGGGCTGCCTGTGGAAGGCATCATGCTCATCATCGGCGTGGACCGGCTTCTGGATATGGCGCGCACCATCGTGAACGTCGCCGGGGATGCCATGGTGGCGACCATCGTTGCTCGCTCCGAGAACAAGCTGGATCTGGAGCGCTTTGCCGATATGAACGCCGGCGCCGAGCTCGACAACTAGCGCTAGGCGTTAATGAACTGCTGCCGGGTCCCCAGCCAGCGCTGCATGATGGGGGCCGCGGCGGCGGGGTCCGAGGCCAGCAGGGCTCGCGCGGCCTCCTGAATCGCCGGGAGCTGGTCCTGATCCCGCAGGAGATCCGCCACCTTCAAATCCAAAGCGCCCGTTTGCCGGGTGCCCAGCACTTCCCCCGGGCCCCGAAGCGTGAGGTCCTTTTCCGCGAGATAAAAGCCATCGTCGGAGGTCCGGAGGGCCTCGAGGCGTGCCTTGCCGTGGCGCCCCAGGGGCGATTGATAAAGCAACACGCAGTGGCTGGCGGCGGCGCCCCGGCCCACCCGGCCTCGAAGCTGGTGGAGTTGGGCCAGGCCCAAGCGTTCGGCGTTTTCGATGATCATGAGCGACGCATTGGGGACATCGACTCCGACCTCGATGACCGTGGTCGCGACCAGGAGTTGCGTGTCTCCGGCGGCAAAGGCCTGCATGGCGGCGGCCTTGGCATCGCCCTTTAGCCGACCATGAACCAGCCCCACGGTGAGTTCCGGTAGGGCCTTCGCCAGGGTCTCCGCCGTCTCCTCCGCGGCTTCTGCCTCGAGGTGCTCGGAGCGTTCGATCAAGGTACAGACCCAGTAGGCCTGGCGCCCGGCCTTGCAGGCCTCTCGAACCCGGTTGAGCAGGGCCTCCCGGCGGCTGGCGGGAAGCACCACGGTAGTGACCGGGGTACGCCCGGGAGGGCGGCTATCGATGATGGAGACGTCTAGGTCCGCGTAGGCGCTCATGGCCAGGGTTCGGGGAATGGGGGTGGCGGTCATGACCAGCTGGTGGGGTACGCCGTCCTTCGAGGCGCCCTTATCCCGAAGGGCCAGGCGCTGATCGACGCCAAAGCGATGCTGCTCATCAATTACCACGAGCCCCAGGCGCTGAAAGGCCACGCTGTCCTGAAAGAGGGCGTGGGTACCCACCACGACGGGTAGGGCTCCGGAGGCCAGATCGGCCTCCAGGGCTCGACGCTGCTTGGCCCCAAGCCGTCCCGTGAGGGCTGCGCAGCGAAGGCCCAGGCCCGCGAGCCAGGGTCCCAGGGTCTTCAAGTGCTGCTCCGCTAGCAGCTCCGTGGGCGCCATGAGCGCCCCCTGGAAGCCGCTGCCCACGGCTCGGAGAAGGGCTAGCGCTGCGACCACCGTCTTTCCCGACCCTACGTCCCCCTGGAGGAGCCGAAGCATGGGTTGGGATCGATCCAGATCGGCGGCAAGCTCCGCGCTGACCCGGCGCTGGGCCTCCGTGAGCTCGAAGGGGAGGGCGCTCAGGAAGCGGGCCTCGAGGGTTCGGTCCCCGGCAAGGCGGGGCGCCGGCCGCGCCTGGAGTAGGGAGCGGGCGGTCATCATGGCCAGTTGATGAGCCAGCAGCTCGTCGAAAGCCAGGCGCTGCTGGGCGGGATCGAGGCCCGCCTCTAGGGTGGCCAAATCGGTCCCCACGGGGGGCGTGTGCAGATGGCGAAGATCGGTTAGGAGGGTCTCCGTCAGCCCCAGGGCCTCGGCGCCGGCGCCTTCGAGCAGGGCGAGGGCGCGGTGCAGAAGGCTCCGGAGCCGAGCCTGCCCAAGTCCTTCCGTGGTGGGGTAGATCGGGGTTAAGCGATCGTCGAGGGCGGGGGCGGCGCCGCCGTCTAGAAAGGTGAGCTCCGGGTGCACGAATTCGATGCCCCCGGCGCCCCCTCGCCCTTCCCCAAAGCCGCGGAGGGGGCGCCCCGGCTTAAGCTGTTGCTGCTGTGCCTTGGAGAAGTGGAAGAGGCGCAGGGTGGCGAGGCCGCTGGCGTCCTCGACCTTGAGCACTAGGCTGCGCCGGCGTCCAAAGGCCACCTGGGCAGCCCGTATGGTGGCTTCAAAGACCACGGCCTGGCCCTGGCGCACGGCAGCAAGGGGTGTGATCCGGGTGCGATCTTCATAACGGAGGGGCAAGTGAAAGAGGGCGTCCTCAAGGGTGCTGAGCCCGAGGCGTGCGAAGGCCTCCTCCACCTTCGGCCCCACCCCCTTCAAGGTGCTTAGGGGATCCCTGAGCCGCGCCACGGTGCGGGTCCTGCGCCTTAAGGGGCGTCCGGGAGCACCAGGATGGCGTCGAGCTCCACCACGGCCCCCTTCGGGAGGGCGGCCACCTGCACGGCGGCGCGGGCCGCATAGGGGGGCGCAAGCACCGCGGCCATCTTCTCGTTTACAGCCGCAAAGTTCGCGAGATCGGTGAGGAATACGGTGAACTTGACCGCGTCATCGAGGCTCGCGCCCCCGGCTTCGGCCACGGCCTTCAGGTTCTCAAAGACCTGCTCCAGCTGGGCATCGAAGCCTTCGCGGAGTTCCCCCGTGGCAGGGTCAAGGCCAATTTGCCCCGACAGGTAAAGGGTGTTGCCGGCCCGAACGGCCTGGGCGTAGGGCCCAAGGGCTGCGGGCGCCGCATCGCTGTGAATGGCGCGCTTGGTCATGGGGTTCTCCAGCTTAGATGTTACGGGTTCGGGCGAGGCCGATGACCGGGGTGAGGCGTCGGAGCCGGCGCATGATGCGGGCTAGGTGGACCCGGTCCCGGACCAGGAGCGCAATGACCACGGTGGAGAGGTGGGCGTTGCGCTCGGCGATGTTGATCTTTTCGATATTGGCGTCGGCGTCGGTGATTTCCGCAGCCAGCTCGGCGATGACGCCCTTCCGAGGGCTCCCCGGGGAGGGGATAGCAACACTTGCCGTAGGCCACCACGAGCCCTTCCGTGCCTCGAATGGCCAGGGGCCCGCCATGCTCCACGGTGAGCGGGACCTCCCCGCCTCCCCCCTGGGTCAGGTGCTGGGCGACCACGTAGGCCATGCGATTGCCGAGCCCAATGTCCTCGAGCAAATCGTCTAGCGTATCGAAGCCGAGTTCATCGAGCACATCGGAAATGCGTTGGCTGGGAAGGCTCGCAAGATTGGTATCGACGTTCGCCAGACTTCGGTTGAGCAGGCGGCGCCCGAGGGTGCGGGACTCGGTCACTTGCTGATGCTTAAGGGCATGGCGAATGGAGGAGCGTGCCTTACCCGTGACGACGAAGGAGAGCCAGTCCGGGTTTGGTCGAGCTTCCTCCGAAGTGATGATTTCCACCGTCTGGCCGCTCTGCAGCTGCACGGAGAGGGGAGCAAGGCGACGGTCTACGCGGCACGCCACGCAGGTGTTGCCGATGTCCGTGTGCACCGCATAGGCAAAGTCCACGGGGGAGGCGCGCTGGGGCAGCTCGAGAATGCGCCCCTTGGGAGTAAATACGTAGACCTCGTCGGGGAAGAGATCGATCTTCAGATTTTCGATGAACTCCAGGGAGTTTCCCGCGCGCTGCTGGAGTTCCAGCGCTTGGCTCGAGCTTTGCTCATCGGACTTATACAGCCAGTGCCCGGCGATGCCGTTGCTGGCGACGGCCTCCATTTGCTGGGTGCGAATCTGAATTTCGATGGGCACCCCGTGCATGCCGAAGAGCGTGGTATGCAGCGATTGGTAACCGTTGGCCTTCGGAATGGCGATGTAATCCTTGAAGCGCCCCGCCAGGGGCTTGTAAAGCCCGTGCACGGCGCCGAGCACCCGATAGCAGGTGTCGGGCCGATCGACAATGATCCGAAACCCGAAGACATCCATGATGTCAGCGAACGCTTTCTGCTTCTGCCGCATCTTTCGGTAAATGGAAAAGAGGTGCTTCTCCCGGCCAAGCACCCGCGCCTCAATGCCCTCGCTCGCGAGGCACTTCTCTAGGGCCGCGGCGATTTCCTCCATGAGGGCCTTGCGATGGCCGCGGGCGGCCTGCACGGCCCGGCCGATGCGCTCCGCGCGCATGGGATAGAGCGCTTGGAAGGCAAGGTCCTCGAACTCCATGCGGAGCTCGTTCATGCCCAGACGGCTAGCGCGCATGTTGTGGAGCCGGTCCGCGAGCTTCACCAGAATGACGCGAATATCCCGGGCCATGGCCATGGCCATCTTCTGGAAGTTTTCCGCCTGGGCTTCGGCCCGGGACTTAAAGATGGTGGTGAGCTTGGAGACGCCGTCGACCAGTTCGGCAACGTCGCTCCCGAAGGCGTCCGCGAGGGTTTTCTTGCCAACGCCGGTGTCCTCGATCACGTCGTGCAGCAAGGCTGCCATGAGCGTTTGCGGATCCATGCGCATGCCCGCCAGGATGTGGGCGACCGCCGTAGGATGGGTAATGTAGGGATGGCCGGTTTTTCGCATCTGCCCTTCGTGGGCAGCCTTCGCGTAGTGGAAGGCCCGTTCCACCTCGGCCACGGCCTCGGGGCTTAAATATTCCTGCAGGCGAGCAGAGAGCTCGGGCAGGGTAATGATGCGCTCCTCGGCCGCCGCAGGGGCAGGCCGGGGCGCGGGCCGGCTCGGGCCCGAAGACCTAGTCGATGAGGGGGTCGTCGCCGACGTCATGGTGGCTGGGCTGGGGCTCCGGAAGTTTGAATCCGAACTCGTCTTCCCCGCGCCGATCAACTTCATCGAGGATGGCGGCGGTTACGTGACCTTCGGCAATTTCCCGAAGGGCCAGCACCGTGGGCTTATCGTTCTCTTCTTCCACGTGCGGATCCCGGCCGCCGGTGGCCAGCTGGCGTGCGCGCTTTGAGGCGATCATCACGAGCTGAAAACGGTTTTCGACTTCCGTCAGGCAGTCTTCGACGGTAACGCGGGCCATGGGGTGCTCCTGCAATTTTTGAGCTTTCGCTCCTAAGCCCGCCAGTTTACGGGCTTTTACCCTTAGGTCACAAGGATAAATCCCGTTTCCTAGGCGCCTAGGAGCGGGGGGAGGCGGTCTCCGAGGCGCGCTTGCTGCCGGGGCCGGCGGAGCCGTTCGGCCTGAACGATGGCCTTGAGCTCGGAAAGCGCCGTGTCGAAAACGTCGTTCACCACGAGAAAGGGGTAGGCCTCATGCGCGCGCATCTCCAGCGTCGCTTCCGCCAGGCGCCGGGCCATGGTGGCTTCATCATCCTGGGCGCGCTGACGTAGCCGGGCCTCCAGGGTGGCCAGGGACGGGGGAAAGATAAAGATGCCCACGGCTTCCGGGCGCTTCTCTCGCACCTGGCTGGCCCCTTGCCAGTCAATTTCTAGGATGACGTCCTTACCCTGAGCGAGGGTCTCGTCGACGAAGGCTTCCGAGGTTCCGTAAAGATTGCCGAAGACCTCTGCGTACTCCAGAAAGGCGCCGGCGTCGATCATGGTTTCAAAGGCCGGCCGATCGACGAAGTGGTAATTCACGCCGTCCTGCTCCCCCGGGCGCTGGGGCCGGGTGGTGTGGGAGATGGACACGGTGAGGGCGGCATCGTCCCGTAGAAGCGCCTGGACCAGCGACGTCTTCCCGGCTCCGGAGGGGGCGGAAATCAGAAATAGGGTGCCGCCGGGGTGGGGCTTCATGGCCGTTCTCCTGCCGGGCCCTTAGGCCACATTCTGGACTTGCTCGCGGAGCTGCTCCACGACCACTTTCAGGGCCACCACGGTCTCCGTGTGGGCGCCATCGCTAATCTTCGCAGCGCAGGTGTTGGCTTCCCGGGCGAGTTCCTGGGCCAGAAAATCCAAGCGCTTACCTTGGGCGCCGGGCTTTTGCAGGCTGGCCAGGAAGGCGGCGCGGTGGGTGACGAGGCGGTCGAGCTCCTCGCAAATATCGGCCTTTTGAGACAGCAATGCCAGCTCCTGGGCCAAGCGCTCCTCGGTGAGGTCGAGACCGAGGGCCTGGGCGCGCTGCTTAAGCTTGGCCCCCAGCTGCTGCTGAAGCCCGTCCTGCACGGCCCGGAGCGTGTTCACGAGGTCCTCAAGGCGGGCCAGCTGCCCTTCAAGGGTTGCCTTTAAACCTGCGCCCTCTCGCTGGCGCTCCTCGAGAAAGGCCTCGAGCACGGGCTCGAAGGCGGTTTCAAGGCCCGCCTGAAGCGCCGCCTTGGGCAGCCGTTCGGAGGCCCATACCCCGGGCCAGCGCAGAAGCTCTAGGGCATGGGGAAGGGGCGCATCAGGAACTTCGGTCTGTACGGCGCCAAGGGCGGTGAGGAGACCTTGGAGCGCCTCTCGGTTCAGCTGGCCACCCCCCGAGCCTTCGCCCTCGAGGCGAACTAAAAGCTCTACCTTGCCCCGGCTGATGCGCTCCCGAAGGCGGTTCCGCAGGGCCCCTTCCTGATCCCGAAGGGCTTCCGGGAGGCGGAGGGACAGGTCGAGGAATCGATGATTGACGCTGCGCAGCTCGAGGGTGAGGGTCATGCCGCCCAGGGCCTGCTCGCCTCGGGCATAGCCGGTCATGCTTTCGATCACGGGGCTCTCCTTACTGAGACCCCTAGTGTAGCGGGCCCAGGCGCTCGCCGCGCGGTGCTATGATGGCCGGCGAAGAAACCGTCATTGAAAAAGGAAGTGCTATGCACGAACGGCCCAGTGGACGGGCGCCGGATGCCCTCCGTCCCGTCACCTTCACCCGAGGGTTCACCTGCCATGCCGCGGGGTCCGTGCTCGCGGCCTTCGGTCGTACCCAGGTGCTGTGCACCGTCTCCGTGACTCCGGGGGTGCCGCCCTTTTTGCGCGGGAAGGGGCAGGGCTGGCTTACGGCGGAATACGGCATGTTGCCCGGGGCGACGCACACGCGCAGCGATCGGGAGGCCGCGCGGGGAAAGCAAAGCGGTCGCACCCAGGAAATTCAGCGCCTCATCGGTCGCTCCCTTCGCATGGCCGTGGATCTTAAAGCTCTGGGGGAGATCACCCTGAAGGTGGACTGCGACGTGCTCCAGGCGGACGGGGGTACGCGTACCGCGGCCATCTCCGGAGCCTGCGTGGCGCTGATGGATGCCCTCGCCTCCCTCGAGGCCGCCGGGCGACTGCCGAAACCTGCCCTCGTGCAGCGCATCGCTGCCGTGTCCGTGGGTGTGGTGAAGGGCACCCCGGTGCTTGATCTGGACTACGACGAAGACTCCACCGCGGAAACGGATATGAATGTGGTGCTTGCCGAGGATCTCCGCCTCATCGAAGTGCAGGGCACGGCAGAGGGCGCGCCCTTCTCGGCTGAGGAGCTCACCACCCTGGTGGCGCTGGCTCAGCAGGGGGGACGGCAGCTCTTTGCCGCTCAGGAGGAGGCGCTGCGCGCATGACCGAAACGGAAGGAAAGACCGCGAAGGAACGCGTTCGCCATGACTTCCTAGCCCTGGCGGCGTCTCAGGAGGCGCTCCGCTTTGGCACCTTTACCCTGAAGTCCGGGCGGGAAAGCCCCTACTTCTTCAACGCCGGCGCCTTCTCCAGTGGCAAGGCCATGGCCGGCTTGGGGCGTGCCTACGCGGCCTCCGCCCAGGACCTTGGGGTGGCGTTTGATGTGGTTTTTGGCCCGGCCTATAAGGGCATTCCCATTGCGACGGCGATGGCCACGGCGCTGGCGGAGCACCACGGCCAGGAGGTGGGCCTCGCGTACAACCGAAAGGAGGCCAAGGACCACGGCGAAGGCGGTCAGCTGGTGGGGGCGGCCCTGGCGGGGCAGCGCGTGCTGTTGGTGGATGACGTGATCACGGCGGGAACAGCGATCCGCGAAGTGCTTCCCCTCCTTGAGGCCGCGGGCGCTCAGCTCGTGGCCGTGCTCACGGCCCTGGATCGCCAGGAGCGTGGCGCCGAGGGGACGCGATCCGCGGTGCAGATGCTCGAGGCGGAGCTGCAGGTTCCGGTCCGGGCGATCGTTACCCTAGACCATATCCTCGACTGGCTCGCTACGGAGAATCAGCTGGGGGAGCAGGCAGCGCTCGCTGCCTATCGGGCGCGCTACGGCGCTAGTGCCTAGTTCGGTCGGGGGCTCGGTCGGGGAGCGAAGCAGGCCTCCGCCAGGGTTTGCCACTGGTGGGGCCAATGCTCCAGGGGCGTGTGATCAAACCCACCGCGGACAAATTGGGCAATGCGCCCCTCGGCGGCCGCCAGCATAAGGTTGGCGCAGAGGGCTGCGGGGAGCCGGGTGCCCTGGCCCTGGGCGAGCTCCCCGTCGCGGATAAACTGCCGAAGCTGGGTTTCGATGCGCTCAAAGAGCTGAGCCATACGTTTCCGCAGGCGCTCCGTTTCCCCCGCCAGCACGTCCCCCGTGAGTAGGCGGGCAAAGCCTGGGTTCTTCGCGCAAAAAGACAGGAGCACCGTGAGCAAGGCTCCGCACCGCTCCGGCGCGTCCCCAAGCTCTTGCTTAATGGTGGGCACCCGACCCAGCACCGTTTCTTCCAGAAAGGTGATCAGCCCCTCAAACATCTGGGCCTTGCTGGCAAAGTGTCGATAGAGCGCGGCCTCCGAAACCCCCACCTCCCGGGCGAGGGCGGCGGTGGTGATGCGTCCCCCGGGGTGCTGCTCAAGCATGGCCGCGAAGGCCTGAAGGATGTGGGCCTTCCGCTCGCCGGACCGTGAGCCTGCGCCTGCCATGGTCTAGCGCTCCTCGTCGCGGGTGATCAGGGTGCCAATCCCTGTGTCGGTGAAAATTTCCAGGAGCACCGCATGTTCTACCCGACCATCGATGATGTGGGCACTCCGGACCCCGTGCTGGACCGCCTCAAGGGCATGAGTGATCTTCGGCAGCATGCCGCCGTGAATGGTCCCGTCTTCGATGAGATCGTTGACCTTCTTGGCCGTGAGCCCGGTGAGCACCTGGCCCTGGGCATCGAGTAGCCCCGGGGTGTTGGTGAGCAGAATGAGCTTTTCCGCGTCCACCGCTTCCGCGAGCCGGCCCGCCACCACGTCGGCGTTAATGTTGTAGGAGGCCCCGTCTTCCCCGATGCCGATGGGGGCGATGACCGGGATGTACTCCGAGCCCACCAGCAAGTCGATGACCGCGCGATCAATATGGGCGACGTCGCCGACGTGCCCCAGGTCCACGGGTGCGGAGCCATCGGCCTTCGCCTTGAGCTTCATGGGCCGGGCTCGGACCAGATCCGCGTCCTTTCCCGTAAGGCCGATGGCCCGGCCGCCGTGGGCGTTGATTAGCCCCACGATGTCCTTATTGATGAGCCCCCCAAGCACCATCTGTACCACGTCCATGGTGGCTTCGTTCGTCACCCGCATGCCGTCGACGAAATGGGATTCGATCTGCAGTCGCTCGAGCAGGTCGCCGATTTGCGGCCCCCCGCCGTGCACCACGATGGGGTTCATGCCCACCAGCTTCATGAGCACCACATCCCGGGCGAAGCTCGCTTGGAGGGCCTCGTCGGTCATAGCGTTGCCGCCAAACTTCACGACGATGGTCTTGTCCTGGAAGCGCCGGATATAGGGCAGGGCCTCGGTGAGAACCTCGGCAACCGTAGCGGCTTGGGATGAGGAAAGGGGCATGGCAAAACTCCCGGAGGATGCTTAGGGCCGTAGGGCTGCGGCGAAGCGGTGCAGCAGCTGTGCGCTCAGGGCCCGCTTGCTCATTTTCGGGAGCGCTTCCGCCCCGGCGGGTCCGACCACGGTGACGCAGTTGTCCGCGCTATTAAAGCCGATATCGGCGCGAGATACGTCATTGGCGACGACAAAGTCGACGCCCTTTCGGCTTCGCTTACCTTCCGCGTGCGCCACCACGTTCTCCGTTTCTGCGGCGAAGGCCACGAGCACCGGATGGGCGTCCTGGCCCCGCCGTGCGCCCAGGGTGGCGATAATGTCGGGGTTGGCCACGAGGCTCAGGGTGAGCCCCTCCGTGCCCTCGCGCTTGAGCTTCTGGGGCGCCACCGCGCTTGCGCGGTAATCGGCCACCGCAGCCACGGCGATCACGAGATCTGCGGTAGCGAAGGCCGCTTCCGTGGCGGCCAGCATATCCAAAGCGGACTCCACATCGACCCGGTTCACCCCCGGAGGCGTGGGCAGGGCGACGGGTCCGGAAATAAGGGTGACCTTGGCCCCCGCTTCGGCGGCGGCTTCGGCGAGGGCAAAGCCCTGCTGCCCGGAACTTCGGTTGGTCAGGTAGCGCACCGGGTCCAAGGCTTCTCGGGTGGGCCCGGCGGTAATCACGATGTGGCGCCCGGCCCAGGGCGAAGGCTCGGCGGTCGTCGGCGCTTCAGCGCCAGCGTCGGCCCAGGCCGCCAGGGCACTCACCAGAGCGGCCGGCTCGACCATGCGTCCCGGCCCCTCGTCGCCGCAGGCCTGCACACCGCTGGCCGGGCCTAGCACGGTGACCCCATCGGCTTCGAGCGTCGCCACGTTACGCGCCGTGGCCGGGGCGCGCCACATGGCTTGATTCATGGCGGGGGCCAGAAATTTAGGGCCGTCAAAGGCCAGGTAGCAGGTGGTTAAGAGATCATTGGCCTGGCCCTGGGCGAGCCGCGCGATCGCATCCGCGCTTGCCGGGGCAATGAGCATGACCTCAGCCCAGCGCGCGAGCTCGATATGCCCCATGGCCGCTTCCGCCGCTGGATCGAGAAGGGCCGTACGCACCGGGCGCCCGGACAGCGCTTGGAGCGTCAGGGGGGTGACAAAGGCCGTGGCGGCTTCCGTCATGACCACCTGCACCTGGGCGCCCGCCCCCGTAAGCTGGCGAAGGAGATCGCAGCACTTATAGGCAGCGATGCCGCCGGTGATACCCAACAGAATACGGCGCGCAGCCAAGCTCGACATGACCCGGGGGCTCGCGATAGCCAAAAGGGCGCAAACCATAGCATTCACCGCGGGCCTTGGCATGACCCTGGCCGAGATGATTGCGATTGTTGCCTTGAGCCTTGGCAAGGGCTCTGGTATAAAGCCGCGCTCTTTCTGACGCGCTGGGTGCGTCGAATCTTATTTAGCGAGAGGCAAGCCATCATGTCTCAGGTGTGCCAAGTCACCGGGAAGCGTCCGATCACGGGGAATAACGTGTCGCACGCGCACAACAAAACGCGCCGTCGGTTCTCCCCGAACCTCCACTACCATCGTTTCTGGGTGGAAAGTGA
>RGAU01000069.1 GCA_009919975.1 Gammaproteobacteria bacterium | reverse complement strand
TCCGCCGGCGCGACAGCGGCTCGCCACCCCGGTTCGCGGCCTTCGCCGAGGGGAGGCAGGGGTCCGGGTGCGTAGCGATGCCGGCGAAGAACTTTTCGATGCAATCGTCCTGGCCTGCCATAGCGACGAGGCTCTCGCGCTGCTGGACGATGCTTCACCCGAGGAGCGCGCGGTCCTCGGCGCCCTGCGTTACCAGAAAAACGACGTGGTGTTGCATTGCGATGAGGCCCTGTTGCCCCAGGCCGCGAAGGCTCGGGCGGCCTGGAATTATCGGGTTTCCGCCGCGGGGGCTGAGCAGGCAACGGTGACCTACTGGATGAATACGCTTCAGCATTTGAAGACGAAAACGCCCGTGCTTGTCACTTTAAATCAGAGCGAGGCGATCCGGTCGGAAAAGGTCTTCGAGCGTTTGAGCTACGCCCACCCAATCTTCGACGCCCCGGCCTTGGTAGCGCAGGGGCGCTTTTCCGAGATCAATGGCCAGCGCCAGACCTACTATTGCGGGGCCTACTGGCGCTACGGGTTTCATGAGGATGGCTGCGCCTCGGCGCTGCGCGCCTTAAATGCTTTGGGCTGGGACTGGTAATGGGCCACAGGCTAGGGGAGGGGCGCCTCACCCATCGACGCCTGATGCCCTTTCTCCATGAGTTTTCCTACCCCGTGCACATGCTGTGCTTGGACCTCGATGCGCTTCCGGAAGCCTTTCCCCCGGGAGAGGGTTGGGGCTTAAACCGCCCCGCGCTGGCGTCTTTTCGGGAAACGGATTACCTGCGAGCAGTGACCGGGGCTCGCCTTGCCGATCGTCTTCGGCATCTTGTTTTCCAGCGCCTCGCCTTCGCGCCCTCTCCTGGAGCATGGCTGCTTACTCAGCCCCGCTATTTTGGCCTGGGCTTCAATCCCGTCAGCGTGCTTTGGGTGGGCCCCCGGGAAGCGCCGGAGGCCCTCGTTCTAGAGGTGACCAAGGGCAGACGGGAACGCTGCGCTTTAGGGAGCCGAAGGCCTTCCACGTTTCGCCCTTCATGCCCATGGAGCAAAGCTACGAGTTCACCTTCGCCTTCACTAACGATGCCCTCAGGGTTTCTAAACACAACCTTGAAGCTGGGGAGCGGGTGTTTTCGGCGCACCTGGCTTTGAGCTTGGTTCCCCTGGACCGTTCGGCGCGCCGGCGCGCCCTGTGGGGTTCGCCCTTGATGACAACCCGGGTGCTTGGCGCAATTTACTGGCAAGCCCTGTGGTTATGGTTGAAAGGGGCTCGCTATTATGGTCATCCGGGGAAGGGCAAGGGGCAGTCCTAGGAGGGGCAATGGGCGAAGGGATAGCTGGGGAGCTAGCGCGCGCGGGGATTTCCTATCCCCGGTGGCTAACGGGCGTGCTGAAGCGCGCGGTGCTGAGGAAGCTCGTATCGCTTCGAGCCGGGGCGCTCACCCTGGTGGATGAGCAGGGCGCGGTGCATCGCTTCGGTGATCCCGCAGGGGAGCTACGGGCAACGCTTACCGTTCGCGATCCAAGCTTCTATGGCGCGCTAGGCCTTGGCGGCAGCGTGGGTGCGGGAGAAAGCTACTTCCGTGGTGCCTGGGACACCGATGGGCTTGTAGATCTGGTGCGGCTCATGGCGCGGAACAGCGATGTGCTTTCACAACTCGATGGCGGCTTTGCGCGTCTTGGGCGCCTCCTTTACAACGCCTTTCATTGGCGGCATGCCAATACGGTCGCCGGAAGCCGGGCCAACATTCTTGCCCACTACGACCTAGGCAATGATTTTTTTGAGCTCATGCTCGATGACAGCATGATGTACTCCTCCGCGATCTATGCCGATGAAGCCATGGCCCTGCCCGCCGCGCAGGCGCACAAGCTCAAGATTATTTGCGAAAAGTTACGCCTAGATAGCAGTCACCACCTGCTGGAAATTGGCACGGGGTGGGGCGGCCTCGCCTGCTTTGCCGCCAAAGAGACGGGGTGTCGGGTGACCACCACCACGATTTCTGACGCCCAATTTGCCTACGCCAAGGCTCGGGTCCGGGCCGCCGGTCTAGAGGACCGGGTAACGGTGCTTAAGCAGGATTACCGGGTGCTTACGGGGCGGTTCGATCGCATTGTGTCCATCGAGATGATCGAGGCCGTCGGTGATCAGTTCTTCACCACCTATTTTCGCAAGCTCGACAGCCTGCTGGCGGAGGATGGGCTCCTGTTGATTCAGGGGATCACCATCGCTGATCAACGCTATGAGCGCTATCGGCGCTCCGTGGATTTCATTAAACGGTTTGTCTTCCCCGGCGGCTGCCTCCCTTCCTTGACCGCCATCACCCAATGCATGACCCAGGTGACCTCCCTGCGCCTCAGGCATCTTGATGATATCGGGGAGCACTACGCGCGAACCCTGAGGGATTGGCGGGAGCGCTTCGAGGCGGCGGCTGACGTGCTAAGTTCCCGGGGCTATGACACCCCCTTTCTTCGCCTATGGCGCTTTTACCTAGCCTACTGTGAGGGCGGATTTCGGGAGCGCACCATCGGCGATCTTCAGTTGCTGTTCGAAAAGCCCGATAGCCGGGCCCTCGCGCCCATTTACGGAGTGAAGGGGGACTTTCGCCCATGCTAGATCTTGCTGCGCTCTGCGAGGCCGGGTGGATCCCCGATCCCCTGGCTCGCTTTGGCATGCGACGACTGATTCGTCAGCGCCTGCGGGAGATCCACCAGGACGGTCCCGTAGCGGCGGAGGCGCGCCAGGCCGCGTTCCTTGCGGGCCTTCGCGAGGGTCCCATCGCGGAAGCCACGGAGGCGGCCAATGCGCAGCATTACGAAGTGCCCGCCGCCTTCTTTGAGCGGGTATTGGGCCCCGAACTGAAGTACAGCTGTGCCCTCTTTGATCCTGGCGTTGCGCGCCTCGGGGATGCGGAGGCCGCGATGCTGGCCCTCACCTGCCAGCGGGCGGGGCTAGAGGATGGGATGCGGATTTTAGAGCTCGGCTGGAAGATCTCTTCGAGCAGTTTCCCGAGGTGATGACCGTGGAGCAGCGCTGGTGGGTAGACGGCACCCATTACGAACGCACCAGTAATGCCTGGCTGGCCAACCTCGATGCGCAGCGGGAAGCCGTCGAGGCGCTGTGCCACGAAACCTATGGGCCCGCTGAGGGGACCCTTTGGGTGCAGCGCTGGCGCATGTTCTTCATGGCCTGCGCGGAGCTCTTTGGCATCGATCGCGGTCAGACCTACGGCGTGGTGCATAGCCTCATGCGCCCCGCCGCCGACCCCGCGCTCTGAGCGCGCCGGACTAGGCGTTATCGGTGCGGGCAGCCCGGCCCAGGTAGCCGCCGTGGTGTCGCAAGCCGTAGTCCATCTTGCTGACGCCCTTCAGCTCCATGAGCGTTAAGGCCAGGGCATCGCTAATGGCCAGCATGGCTGCGATGCTCGCGCTGGGGGTGAGACCCAGGGGGCAGGGCTCTTCAATGATGCCCATGTCGAGCACGATGTCTGAGAGATCGCGCAGGGGAGAGTCGGCGCCAGCACTTCCCGGCTCTTGCCTGAAGTGGAGAAGGCAATGATGCAGTCCCGGTCCCCGACAATCCCAAGATCGCCGTGGGCAGCCTCCGCCGGATGGACGAAATGGGCAGGCGTTGCCGTGGAGCACAGGGTGGCGGCAAACTTGCTCGCCATGTATCCCGCCTTCCCAATGCCCGTGGTGAGCACCTTGCCTTCGCACGCGGCCATGGCGCGGACGGCGGCTTCAAAAGCATCGTCCACCGCAATCGCGGAAATGGCCTTGGCTTCGGCGGCGATGATGGCGCGCATGCGCTCCTGGATGTCTAGGTCGCTCATGATGAGGTCTCCACAGCGGTTCGAGCGCAAGCATCGCCCAAGAAGGCCGCGAAGTCTTCCAGATCGCACCGCGCCCCTCAAGCGCGCTGTCTGCCTGAGATGCGCCCCATGCTGATGCCCAAGCCCCGAAGCTGCGTCCCGGGCCCCGGAACCCTGCCCCTCGGCAAGGGGGTGATTTTGCATCCTGGGCCGGCAGCGCCCACTCGGGACGCCCTGGGCCTTGAGCACTGGCAGGGGCGCCTCGACGCGGTCCTCGGCCGAGGGGAGCCCCCCTATCCGCTGATGCTTGAGGCAAGGAGCTCTAATGCTGGGGGAGCGGAGGCCTTTGTCCTCGAGCTGGCGCCAGAGCGCGGGCGTCTTCAGGCCGGCTCTGCCGCAGGGCTACGGCAGGGGCTGGCCCGGGCGCTCCAGTGGCTCCTGGCGCCGGGGCCCGTGCGGTCTGTGGTGATCGAGGATGAACCCGCGCTGCCCTGGCGCGGGCTTCTGCTCGATCCCGCGCGTCATCCCCTGGGGGAGGGGGCCCTGCATCGGACCCTCGATGCCATGGCGACCCTGGGCATGAACGTTTTGCATCTTCATCTATCGGATGATCAGGGGGTGGCCTTCGAAAGCCGGCGTCGCCCCAAGCTTCATAAGGCAAGTGGCCGGGAGGGCTACCTGTCCTTCGATGCCCTTCATCGCCTCGGGGAAGCGGCCGCGCAGCGGGGCCTTCGGATCGTTCCCGAGCTTGATCTTCCGGGTCACGCCGGAGGCCTGCTCTTCGCCTACCCGGAGTGCGCGGCGGGGGCGGTGCCCGCGCAGCTACCCCGGGCCTTTGGCCCGTCGCTCTACGCCCTAGACCCCACTCGGGAGGAGAGCTGGGCGCTGATTCACGACCTCCTCGACGATCTCGCGGAGTGCTTCCCGGACCCCTATCTCCATTTGGGGGGGGACGAGGTGCCAGCCTCCGTCTACGCCTTTGAGGATCGGCGTCGCGTCGCCTGGTGCGCGGAGCGCGGCCTTGCCCCGGGTCCTGAGGTGCAGCAGTGGTTCAGCCGCGCCCTCGCCGAGCGCTGCGCGCAGCGGGGGAAGCGCCTGATTCTTTGGGATGAAGCGCTCCACCCCGCCCTTCCGCGAGAGGTGACGGTGCAGGTGTGGCGGCGGGTGGAAACGCTCGAAGCAGCCCTTGCCCAGGGGCATGACGCGCTGCTGTCTGCGCCCTATTACTTGGATCTCGCCCTGCCCGCGGCGCGGCACCTGGCCTTCAGCCCCGGGGCGGGGGCCAACGCTCTGGCCGCGACCCAGGACACGCTCCTCGCAGCGCCCGAGCTTGCCGACGTGCAGCCTGGGCCCGCCCGGGTGATGGCGCTGGCGGACGGGGTGGAAACGGTGCCGGGCCCGGTGCGGGGCCAGCTCCTCGGCGGGGAAGCCTGCCTTTGGGGAGAGCTCGTGGATGATGCCGTGCTCGATGGGCGTCTGCATGACCGTTTGCCCGCTGTCGCGGAGGCGCTTTGGTGCGAAGCGCCCCCGGCGCCGGAGGATCATCGAGCGCGCTTGGGGGCCTTTCTCCCCCTGCTTTCGCGCACCACGGCCTGCGAGCCCCTCCCCGGGGCCCGGGCCTGCTGCGCCTTGGGTTTGGATCCTCGGCAAGCGGGGGCGCTCCGAACCTTCTATGCGGCCCTTGTTCCCCTGCGCTGGTACAAGCGGCTTCTGGGCCAGGGCCTCGATGGGCGCCTCCGCGGTGCTGTCGCCGTGCCCCGGCCTCGCGATGCACGAACCCCGCTGACGACCCCGGTGGATTTCCTGCCAGCGGAGAACCTCGTGCTCCACGCCCTCGCGGCAAAGCCTGCCCACGATTCGGCCTGGGTCGCGCAGGGCCGGGCCTGGCGGGCTGCGCTCAAGGAACTCGCGCCGGCCCTAGCGGAAGGCGGGTCGCTGGCGGTCTTTGCGCCCCATGGGGAGGCGCTTGCGGCGCTCGCGTCGGCCTTGGTAGCCGGGGATCCCGAGCTGCCGGCGCTGGCGGAGCGCTACGTTACGCTGGAGGCCGGGGAGGCGCGCTTTGCCCTGCCCGCGGCGCTTCTGGGAAGGCCCCTGCCATGACCCTCGAGGCACGCTTTCGCGAGGTCGGGAGGCGCTTCGGCATTCCGGACGGGGCCCGGTGGTCCGTTTTGCCGGGAGGGCATATCAATGCAACGCGCCGGGCCCAGTGGGCCGGGGGCGATGTGCTCCTGCAGCGGGTGAACCCCGCCGTGTTTCCCGATCCGGAGATCCCCTGTCGTAATGGCGCTCGGGTGCTGGCCCATCTTGCGGGGAAGGGCTTCCCCATCCCCCAAGCCGTGCCGGCCGAGGGGGGCGCTCCCTGGCTCAAGGAAGACGATGGCTGCTGGCGGGCCTTCGCCTTTCTCGGGACCCACGGCGGTGCGGAGCGGACGCCGGAGCGAGCGCCTGAAGCGGGCCGGGCCCTGGGCGCCTTGCTGGCGGCGCTCGAAGATTTCCCCGCGAGTCAGCTTGCGCCGGCGCTCCCGGGCTATCACGCCCTGGATCACCAGATTTCGACACCGTGCTCCCGGGGACCCTGGCCATGGATTTTGGGGATTTCCTTCGCTCCGTTGCCTCGCCCAGGGAGCAGCGGGAGGCGGAGGCGGCGGGGGCCCTGCTCGCCCGCCTCGGCGCCGCCGGCGCCGCCTTTCTCGAACCCCTCGGGCCCCTCCCAGGGGAGCCCCTGCCTGCGCTGGCTCGGGCCCCAGCGGCCATGGCCTGGATGCTCGCGCAGCGCTTCCTTACCGATCATCTCGAGGGAGATCGCTACTTCGCCGTGGCCACTCGCGGGGACAACCTCCAGCGGGGCCTAGCGACCCTGGCCCTCGCCCACCGCCTGCTCCGGCTGGCGCCGGCGCTTGCACAGGCATTGGCAAGGCCCTAGGCAGGTCGCAAGATGGGCGCCTGCTTCTTCATAAGGGTTGTCCCATGAGCCGTCCCCGTTTTCACCTGGCCATTCCCGTGCAGGATCTCGCCGCCGCCCACCGCTTTTATGCGGGGGTGCTGGGCTGTGGCCTCGGCCGGGAAAGCGATCGCTGGATCGATTTCGATTTCTTCGGGCACCAGGTGACCGTGCATCTGGCGGAGGCGGCGGAGGACCCGGTGCCCACCAATCCCGTGGATGGTCATGCGGTACCGGCGCGGCACTTTGGGCTGATCCTCGATTTAGGGACCTGGGAGACGCTGCGGGATCGCCTTAAGGCCGCCGAGGCCCCCTTTTTAATCGAACCACACGAGCGTTTTCCCGGCACCCGGGGCGCCCAGCACACCCTTTTTGTTCTTGACCCTTCGGGGAATGGGCTTGAGTTCAAGGCCTTCGCCGACGAGGCCATGATTTTTGACCGCACGGGCTTTGAAGGCGCCCATGGTTAGGGCAGGGGCGGCCCCTCGACCGGGCTTTTCCGCCGCCGGTCGCGCGCTCTGGCGCGACCCGGAAGCGGTGGCCGAGGGGCGCTTGCCCCTGCGCGCTGTCGTGGGCGCCTCGCCCACCGTGGACGCCGCCCGAGCCTGGGTAGAAGGGGGGGCCGGCGATCCCCTGCGGGGGGCTGCGGCCCCGGCCCTGGGGCCCTGGACCCTGCGCCTTGATGGGCGCTGGCGCTTTGCCCGCTACGGGCGTCCCGAGGCCGTGCCGCAAGAGGTGCTCTCGGCCGCCTACGACGATAAAGGCTGGGCCGCCCTCACGGTCCCTGGCGCCTGGCCCCTTCAGGGCTTCGATGCCCCGCACTACACGAATGTGCAAATGCCCTTCCCGGAGGCGCCTCCGGAGGTCCCGGAGGACAACGCGACGGGGGTCTATCGTCGGCGCTTTCGTTGCCCCCGGGCCTGGCGTGGGGGGCAGGTCACGCTGGAGCTGGGGTCCGCAGAAAGCGTGGTCTTTGTTTATCTGAACGGGGCCTACCTTGGATTTTCTAAGGACTCTCGCCTTCCGGCGCATTTCGAGCTCACCACCCATCTGAAGCCCGGGGAAAACGTGCTCGCGCTCATGGTGGTGCGCTACAGCGATGGCAGCTGGTTGGAGGATCAGGACCACTGGTGGCTGGCAGGGCTTCATCGCAGCGTTCGGCTATACCATCGGCCGGCGATTCATCTGGCGGATCTGACCCTGCGCGGGGAGGCAAACGGGGCCTGGTCCGTGGAGGCCGAGCTGAGCGCTGCGGTTCCCGGCTATCGCTTGCGTGCTCGCCTCGAAACCCTTTCCGGTCGCCCCCTCGGGCGGGGGATAGAGGATGGCTTTAAGGTATCGGCTGAGCCGACGGTATGGTCCACGCTGACGAGCGAGGGGCCCCGGGTCCGCCTAACCGGGCGCTACGGTCGCGCCAAGCCCTGGTCGCCAGAGGCCCCCACGCTCTATCGCCTCGTGCTTGAGCTTTTTGATCCCAGGGGCGCATTGGTTGAGGCGATCGCGCCGCGCCTTGGCTTTCGCACCGTGGCCATCGATCAGGGAAAACTCTGCGTCAACGGCGTTCCGATTACGGTGCGTGGGGTGAACCGCCATGAGCACCATCCGGAACGGGGCAAGACCCTAAGCACGGTGGAGCAGCGCGCGGACCTGCTGCAGATCAAGCGCTTTGGCTTTAACGCCGTGCGCACGGCGCACTATCCGAATGACCCAGTGTTTTATCACCTGTGCGACGAGATCGGGCTCTTCGTTTTTGATGAGGCGAACGTGGAGTGCCACGCTCGGCAGCACAGCCTTGCCGCGGACCCCCGCTTTGAGGCGGCCATCTCCGCCCGCATCCGCCGCATGGCTCAGCGGGACCGAAATCATCCCTGCATTATCGCCTGGTCCCTCGGGAACGAAGCGGGCTATGCGCCGGTGCACGACGCGGAGGCGGCCTGGCTTCGGGCCTTCGACCCCACGCGCGTCATCCATTACGAAGGCGCCATTCAAAGGCCCTGGGACGCGCTGGAAGGGGGGCCCCTGGCGCGGCGTCTGGGTGCCGGGCGGGGCTTTGCGGTGCCCGCCACGGATCTGATCTGCCCGATGTATCCGAGTCACGAGGGGCTGGTGCGGTTTGCTGAGGCGCCGCCCGCTGACGCTCCCGTCATCCTCTGCGAATACAGCCACGCCATGGGCAATGCGAACGGTGGGCTGGCCGATTACTGGGCACTTTTCGACCGCTATCCGCAGCTCCAGGGGGGCTTTATCTGGGATTGGGTCGACCAGGGGCTCACCCTGCCGGGGAAGGGAGCGGAGGCCCGGGCCTATGGCTACGGCGGGGACTTTGGGGATGTTCCCAACGATCGAAACTTCTGCCTAAACGGCTTGGTCGACCCCGATCGCCGACCCCACCCGGCGCTTTGGGAGCATCTTGCCCTGGCTTCTCCCCTGCAGCTGGAGGGCTTTGACGTCCGCCGCGGGGTCCTGAAGCTGCGCAGCCAGCAAGATTTCACGGAGACGAAGGGCCTAGTACTTCGCTGGGCTTTGGAGCGCGATGGCCTTCCCGTGCAGCGAGGAAAGCGCTCTGCACCGGTTCTTGCGCCAAGGCAAAAGGGCGTGCTCACCATGCCGTTCAAAGCGCCGACCCTTTCCCCTGGGAGCCAGCTCTGCCTTCGGATCCGCGTTGAGCAGGGGCAGGGCACGGAGGCCGTGCCGCAAGGGTGGGTGTTTCGGGAGGCGAGTTTCCCCGTGGCAACGGGGCCGAAGCCCAAGCGATCCCGGATGGCTCGCCGACCCTGGACAGACGGTCCCCGGGGCCCGACGCTGGTTCTTGAGGACGGGCTCACAGCACGTTTTGACGGCGTGACCGGCGCTCTCCAAGCCCTGGGTCCGGGTGAGGGTGCGCCCTGGCTGTCGGCGCTCGCCCCCTCGCTGTGGCGGGCCCCCTTGGACAATGACGGCATCCCCCGGGGCAGCGTGCCCCAGGGCCCCCTTCGTCGCTGGAGAGCGCAGGGTCTGGCTGCCCTCACCACGCGCCTCGAGGCCGTGGAGTGGCAAGGGGATGGGGTGCTGCGTCGCGGGTCCCTGGTCACCGCCACGGGGCTTTCCCTGCCCTATGCGCAGCGCTGCTATGCCACCGCTTCGGGCTGGCTTGTTTTTGAAGAGGGGCTCGTGTTGGAAGAGGCGCTGGCTGACGTGCCTCGGGTGGGGGTGTGCTGCACCCTGCCGAAGCGCTTTGACCAGGCCACCTACCTGGGCCTCGGCCCCGGGGAAAATTACCGGGATCGGCGCTTTTCAAGCGCCTTCGGGCGCTACAGCGCTTCCATCGATGCCCTCTCCGAAACCTATCTCGCCCCGCAGGCCGCAGGGAACCGCAGCGACGTGCACTGGTGGGCGCAGCGGAGCGCGGGGGGTGAAGGCCTCCTCTTTCTCGCGCCGCCAGGGGGAGAGCTCAGCGTGTCCCATTTCAGCGATGCGCAGCTGGAAGCGGTGGATCACCGCCATGGGCTCCGGCCCGAGCCCCGGCTGACGCTGCACCTTGATGTGCAGCAGCGCGGCGTGGGCACGGGCGCCTGCGGGCCCGACGTACTCCCCAAGGATCGCATCCCCGCCGGCACCCATTGCTGGCGCTGGGCGCTCCGGCCCCTAGGGGCGGGGGGGAAGCTCGACGATGCCCTCGAGGACGCTGCGGCGCTCCGCGCCCTGGCGAAGCCGAGGTTGTTCCTGTGACGCGCTGCTGGATTTTTGTCCTTGCCCTTCTCCCTGTCCTGCTTGGAGGCTGCGCGGCGCCCGGGGGCGATGGCGTGCCTCCCCTACGCTTCGTACAGGGGGCCATGCCCACCTATCCCGCCGCAGCGAAGGCCGCCGGTCTTGAGGGGTGGGTGCGGGTGCGCTACGCCGTTGGGGCCGACGGCGCCGTGGGGAACCCGCAAGTGGTCGAGGCGGCTCCGGAAGGGGTCTTTGACGCGGCGGCCCGGGCCGCCGTTGCCCGCTGGCGCTATGCCCCGGATCCCCGAGGCCTGGGCTGGGAAGGCGTGGAAAGCGTGGTGCGCTTCGAGCTGGGGGAGCGGGTGTTGCCCTAGGTCGCGCGCCTAGCCTCGGAGCTTGACGGCGTAAACCCCTTCGAAGCGGGCGCAGCACTCCGCTTCCGTGCCGTTGACGAAGACCGCCAGGGTCAGCCGGGCCCGGCCCTCGCTGCGGAGGGTGTCGCAGAAGGCCGCGCGCTCCGCAGCGCCTAGCATGGTGTGGATAGCCAAGGCCTCCGTCACCGGGCGGCGATAGCGAATCGTGCCCTCCGCAATCACCAGTTCCCCATCAAGCCCCGCGGCCTCTAGGGTGAGGGCAACTCTGCCCCAGCCGCAGAGCGCGGCGGCGGCGTAGAGGCTGCCGGCGAAGCCCGTGCCGTGCACGTTCCGGTTCGGCTCAAGGGGCGCCTTTAGGGTTAGGGCGCCGTCATTGCCATCCACAATTTTCAGGCCCATGGCAGCGCTGAGGGGGATCTCTTCGTGCCATCGGCGTTCGAGGGCGGTGAGGGCAGGACTTAGCATGGTGCGCTCCTTTGCAGGGGGCAGTCTGCCCCCTTTCGCCGAGGAGGGCTACGGCGCCCCATAAGCCGCTTCCGGGTGGGGCGCGGTGGCAGGGAAGGTCAG
>RGAU01000068.1 GCA_009919975.1 Gammaproteobacteria bacterium | reverse complement strand
TCCGTGCACCGCCTGAGCGGGGATGACCCCGCCCTGGGGGTCTTCCTGAATCGCCTGTCGGACCTCTTGTTCACCCTGGCCCGCGTACTGGGGCAAGCGGACGGCAGCGAAGTGCTATGGTCCCCCCGCCCCCGGGACGACACCCCGCCTACAGCATAAGGCGGCGCACGTCGGCCAGCAGATGGCACAGGTGAGTCATGAAGCGGCCCGCCTCGGCGCCATTGATCGCCCGGTGGTCGTAGCTTAGGGACAAGGGCAGCACATCCCGAGGCTCAAAGCCTTCCCCGGTCCAAAGGGGCGCCTTACGCAGCTTCGCCACCCCAAGGATGGCCACCTCCGGTGGGTTGATGATGGGCGTGAAACCCGTCCCTCCGATGGCCCCGAGGCTCGAAACGGAGAAGCACCCCCCGCGAAGCTCGTCAGGCTTGAGGTTACGGGCCCGGGCCCGTTCAGAAAGGCCGACGATCTCCTCCGACAGGGCCAGCACGCCCTTCTGATCCACATCCCGCAGCACGGGCACGATGAGCCCCTCAGGCGTATCCACCGCAATGCCGATATGGATGAAGTCCTTCAGCACGTAATGCTCGCCATCGGCATGGAAGCTGCCCCCCACCCGGGGATAGGCCTTGAGCGCCCCGGCCACGGCTTTGAGGATGAAGGCCAGGGGCGTGACCTTGGCCCCGCCCGCCGCCGGATCGTCCTTGAGACTTTTCCGAAAGGCCTCCAAGGCCGTGATATCCGCCTCGTCGTGCTGCGTCACGTGGGGAATGTTTAGCCAGGAGCGGTGCAGATTCGCCGCCCCGGCGCGCATCATGCGGCTGATGGGCTCGAGGCGAATGGGACCAAAGCGCTCGAAATCCACTGGAGGAATGGGGGGAATAGCGCCACCCCCGGTGGCCGGGCTCGCAGGCGCAGTCATCTGCGCTTTGACGTGAGCCTTCAGGTCTTCCTTGGTAATCCGCCCGCGACTGCCGGAGCCCGTGACCCCGGCGAGGGTCCAGCGCCTCGGAGGAGGGCGCTGCCGCTGCGGACACGGGAGCTGCCGCCACGGGAGCGGGAGCGTCTGCCGGCGCCGCCGGGACTTCCGCCGCAGCTGGAGCTTCTGGCGCCCCGGGCGCTGGGGACCCTGTCCCGACCACTTCCAGCCGCGCGACGAGGGCACCATCGGTGACCGCCTCGCCTACCGCCAGGCACAGCTCAAGCACCCGCCCCGCCTGGGGCGCAGGCACCTCCATGGTGGCCTTATCGGACTCCAGGGCCACGAGCCCCTGGTCCAGTTCCACCGTGTCGCCCACGGCGACCATCAGATCCACCACCACCACCTCGGCGGCGTCGCCGAGTTCCGGGACGGTGACCTCGAGGACCGTGGTGCTTGCCGGCGCCGCGGGCGCTTCCTCAACTGCCGCCGCGGGCGCTTCCTCAACTGCCGCCGCGGGCGCTTTATCAACAGCCGCCGCAGGCTCCTTATCGACGGCCGCGTCCTCGGTCTCGAGCTCGGCAATCACGTCCCCTTCCTGGCACCGATCGCCGATGGCCACGGTCAGGGCGCGCACAATGCCGGCCTGGGGCGCGGGGATTTCGAGGGAAGCCTTATCGGACTCAATGACGATGAGCGGGTCATCCACGGCGACCCGATCGCCGGGCTTCACGCAGAGCTCAATCACCTCGACGTCCGAGGCGTCCCCCAATTCTGGCACGGTAACGGAAATCATGAGCGGCTCCTTAAACCGTAACCGGATCGGGTTTCTGGGGATCGATGCCCAGGGCATCCCGGGCTTCGAGGAGGGTCTTCACCGGTAGCTGCTGCGCATCCACGAGGCTCTTCAAGGCAGCCAGGGTGACCCAACGCCGATCCACTTCAAAGAAATCCCGGAGCTTCTCCCGGGTATCGCTACGGCCGTAGCCATCGGTGCCCAGTACCCGGTAGGGGGCGGGCAGGAAGGGGCGAATCTGCTCCGCCACGACCTTCATGTAATCAGAGGACGCGATCACCGGGGTGTCATCGCCCCCGAGCTGCTGGGCCACCCAGGATTGCCGCGGCGACTCGTCGGGATAGAGCAGATTGTGCCGCTCGGCGGCGAGGCCATCGCGACGCAGTTCATTGAAGCTGGTGACGCTATAGACGTCGGCGCTTACGCCATAGCTTTCGAGCAGCGGGACCGCCGCTAGGACCTCCCGAAGGATGGTACCGCTGCCCAGCAAGCGCACGTGGGTATCCTTTCGTGCCTCGGCGCGCTGCAGCGGATAGAGCCCCCGGAGGATGCCCTCCTCCACGCCCTCGGGCATCGCCGGCTGCACGTAGTTTTCATTCATCACGGTGACGTAATAGAAGACCGACTCCCGCTCCTGAATCATGCGCCGCAGCCCATCCTGAATAATGACGGCCAGCTCATAGCCATAGGCCGGATCGTAGGCCACGCAGTTGGGAACGGTACTTGCCAGCAAATGACTGTGGCCGTCCTGGTGCTGCAGCCCCTCCCCATTGAGGGTGGTGCGCCCCGCCGTGGCCCCCAGGAGGAAGCCCCGCGCCTGCGCATCCCCAGCGGCCCAGGCCAAATCGCCGATGCGCTGAAAGCCGAACATGGAGTAGAAGATGTAGAAGGGCACCAGGGGGTGTTGGTTGACGCTGTAGGAGGTAGCGGCGGCGAGCCAGGCGGAGAAGGCCCCGGCTTCCGTGATGCCTTCCTCGAGCACCTGCCCGTCCTTCGACTCCTTATAGGGAGCCAGTTCGCCGGAATCTTCCGGCTCATACAGCTGACCTTCGGAGGAGTAGATCCCGAGCTGCCGGAACATCCCCTCCATGCCAAAGGTGCGCGCCTCGTCCGGGACGATGGGCACGATGCGTTCCTTCAGCGCCTTATCCCGCAGCAGGGTGGAGAGGATGCGGACAAAGGCCATGGTGGTGGAAATCGAGCGTTCTCCCGAGCCCTCGAGCACGGCCTTGAAGGTCTCCAGGGGCGGAGTCGGCAAGCCCTCCGGGGCCACCCGGCGCTGAGGCATGGGCCCCCCGAGGGCGTCCCGCTGCCGCTTCATGTAACGCAGTTCCGGGCTGTCCGCCTTCGGCCGGTAGTAGGGCATCTGTTCTAAATCTGCGTCGCTGAGCGGCACATCGAAGCGGTCGCGGAAGCGACGCAGGGACTCCACGGTCAGCTTCTTGGTTTGGTGCGCCGTGTTCTCGCTCTCAATGGAGTCGCCCATGCCGTAGCCCTTCACGGTCTTCGCAAGAATGACCGTGGGCTGCCCCGTATGGTTCACCGCCGCATGGTAGGCCGCATAGATCTTGTAGGGATCGTGGCCGCCCCGGTTCAGGCGCATGATGTCGTCATCGGAAAGGTGATCGACCATGGCCTTCAGTTCCGGGTGCTTACCGAAGAAATGCTCCCGGGTGTAGGCGCCACCCTTAGCCTTGTAGTTCTGATACTCGCCGTCGACCACCTCGTCCATGCGCTGCTGAAGCAGGCCCTGATCGTCGGCTTCGAGGATCGGATCCCAGTGCCGGCCCCAGATCACCTTGATGACGTTCCAGCCCGCGCCCCGGAACACCCCTTCGAGCTCTTGGATGATCTTGCCGTTGCCCCGCACCGGGCCATCGAGGCGCTGCAGATTGCAGTTCACCACGAAGATGAGATTGTCGAGGGACTCCCGCCCCGCCAGCGCGATGCTGCCCAGGGTCTCGGGCTCGTCGCACTCTCCGTCGCCGAGGAAGGCCCAGATTTTCCGGTCCCCCATGGGCAGCTGGCCTCGGCTATCGAGGTACTTCATCACGTGGGCCTGATAGATCGCCTGGAGCGGCCCCAGGCCCATGGATACGGTGGGGAACTGCCAGTAGTCGCGCATGAGCCAGGGGTGGGGATAGGAGGACAGGCCCTTGCCGTCCGCTTCCCGGCGGAAACGGTCGAGGTCCTCTTCCTGGAGCCGCCCTTCGAGGAAGGAGCGGGCGTAAATCCCCGGAGAGATATGGCCCTGGATGTAGATGAGGTCCCCGGGGTTGTCGTCCGTGGGCGCCCGCCAGAAATAGTTGAAGCCCACATCATAGAGGGTGGCCGAAGAGGCAAAGCTCGCGATGTGTCCCCCCACCCCGGAATCGTCAGCGTTGGCGCGCATTACCATGGCGAGCGCGTTCCAGCGGATGAGGGAGCGGAGCTGGCGATCCATGAACAGATCCCCGGGCATGCGGGCTTCCCGGCTCACGGGGATGGTGTTTCGGTAGGGGGTGGTGACGGTGTAGGGCAGGGACTCGCCGGTCTCCGTCATGCGGGCCGAGAGGCGCGCCAGAAGGTAACGCGCCCGATCCGTGCCCTGATGGTCAAGCACCCCCTCCAGCGCTTCCAGCCACTCCCGCGTTTCCTGCGGATCCTGATCTAAACTGCTGATTGGCTTCGCCATGCTGCTTTGCGCCCCCTCTGCGCACCGTTGCCCTTTTCCGTTTCCTGTCACTACCCTAGGCCGCTTAGACTGCTAATCACCCTGGGTGTTCCCCAGCCCCAAGCCAGGCCGCTCCCCGAACCCCCGAGGCATCGCCATGGCGGGGAGGACGGAGCGCCGTCCGCACGGAAGCCGTGAGAAAGCCGTCGCCCCAATACTTGGGCACTTCCGTGTACAGCGATGCGAGCTGGGAGAGCCCGCCCCCAAGCACCAGTACCTCGGGATCTAAAATGTTTACGAGGTACGCAAGCGCTTGGGCTAGCTGTTTTGCATGCAAACTTAGGGCCTCTTGGGCCGCCGAATCGCCGTTTGCTGCGGCCTGCACCACGCCCGGGCCCGTTTGCGCGGCGGGCGGGGGGACTACCGGGGACAGATCGAGCCAGCTCTGCACCAGTCCGGGGCCGCTCAGCCACTGCTCGAGGCAATTTTGGCGCCCGCACCAGCAGCGGCGACTCCCCAGAGCCTCAGGGCCCGCCGCCTCCCGGGGAAGGGGTAAATGACCCCATTCCCCGGCAATGCCATGCACCCCGCTGTGGATCTTACCGCGAAGCACGAGGCCACCGCCGACCCCCGTACCCAGAATGATCCCGAAGACGCTCGCGGCCCCAGCGCCAGCCCCATCGGTCGCCTCGGACAGGGCAAAGCAGTTGGCGTCATTCGCCAGACGCACGGGGCGCCCCAGGCGCCGGGAAAAGTCTGCGCCGAGGGGCCGGTCGTTTAGCCAGACGGCGTTGCAATTATGCAGCAGGCCCGTCCGCGCCACGATGGACCCGGGCGTTCCCAGACCAACCGAGTCGATTGATCCGAGCGCCTGCTCCGCGAAAGCGACCGCCTTCGCGAGGACCTCGAGGGTCCCCTCATAACTGCCCTGGGGCGCCGGCCAGCGGTCCTCCCAAAGCGGCACCCCCGCCTCATCCAGCACCATCGCCGCGAGCTTCGTGCCCCCAAGATCCAGCCCAAGGTGCTTCATGAGCGCCCCGCCTTCTGCAGCAGCTCGCATAGGCGGCGCTGACCCTCAAACAGCCGCGGGCCCGGTCGCGTACCCAGATCGGGATTTAAGCGAAGCACCGGCAACGCTCGCGGCAAAGCTTCCTGAGCAGCGTCGGGCTCGACGCTCATGAGCACTACCAGGGGCGGCGAGCCCCCCCGGGCCTCGGCAAGAAGGACTTCCCGGCTCACCGCCGGGGCGATGCCAGGCAGCGCCGGCATGGCGTGGCGAGCGCCGCAGTTGGAAAGCAACTCCGTGAAAAAGTGCTCCGGCCCCAGGGCCGTCGGCGGGCTTAGGGACACCAGGGGGAGCACCCGCTGCCCCGAGGTGGCCGGCGGAGCCAGGGGCGCCGCCCAGGCCGCCTCTAAGGCTGCCAAGGGTTCCGCGGTGCGCGCCGGCGCCAGCTTCGCCAGCTGCCGAAGCTCCTCCGCGACCCCAGCCAGGCCCCGGGGGGCGGACACAAACACCGGCGCCCGGCGCGCGAGGCTCTGCCGAAGACTCGGGGTGGCGGCATCGCCCCAGACCACAATCAGATCGGGGTTCGCGGCCCAGAGGGCTTCCTGGGACAGATTGAACGCATCCCCAATGGACGGAATGGCCAAAGCCGCTGGAGGGTAGTCCGCAAAGGCCACGGTAGCGACGATGCGATCCCCGAGTCCTAGGGCGTAGAGCATCTCCACGGCGTGGGGCGCCAGGGCCGCGATGCGTTGCGGCGGCGCTTCGAGGGTCACGGTCGCGCCCGTGCTGTCCACGGCCCTTAGCGATGGCTCCGCCCGAGCCGCCCCCGCAAGGGCGAACCCCAGGGCGAAGAGCCCGAGGCCGAAGGCCCGCCCCAAGGCCCTCACAGACTTGCCTCCGCTTCGGCGAGCACGGCGCGGGAGAAATAGGGCCCGGGATCGGTCTTACGCCCCGGGGCGATCTCGCTATGGCAGGCTAAGGCCTCCGGGGCTAGCCCATAAACGGCCCTCAGCTGCCGCGCGAGCGCCGCCAGGCTCAGGTACTGAGCCCAGGTAAAGGGGGTCTGCCCATCCCCCTCGAGCTCGATACCAATGGAGAAATCGTTGCAGCGTTCGCGCCCCTGCCACTGGGAAACGCCGGCGTGCCAAGCCCGGCCATGAAAGGGCACGAACTGGGTCAGGGCGCCGGCGCGATCGATCAGAACATGGGCGGAGACCTCCACCCCCTCGAGATCCGCGAAGCTGGCATGGGCTCGGCAGTCGAGACGACCTTGAAAGAGGGCTTCGGGATAGCCCGTGCCGAAGACGCCTTCGGGTAGGGAGATGGCGTGCACCACCAGAAGCGAAAGCGGCATCGGCCCAGGGCGAGCATCGAAGAAAGGGGAGGGACAACAACGCACCCGACGGAGCCAGCCGCCGTAAATGCCGCCCCAGCGGGCGCTATCACGAATCAGTGCTTCGGTGCGCCCTAGGCTCACCGCGATCCTCCCTCCCTGGGCCCTGGGCTTCCCCCGCGGGCGCGCCTATTATGCGCCGCAAAGATCGCGCCGTCATGAATGAAAGGAATTGCCCATGTTTCAGCACCCGCTGGACCCCGCGAGCGTTAGGCGCCAGGTAGAGGCTGCGCTGGCGGAGGACGTTGGCGCCGGCGATCTCAATGCGGCGCTGATTGATCCAGCCCAGCGGCTTCGGGCGCGGGTGATCACTCGAGAAGCGGGGGTCTTTTGTGGCCGCCCCTGGGTAGAGGAAATCTTTGCCCGCCTTGACCCAACGGTCACCCTCACCTGGGCGGTCGCCGACGGGGATGCGGTTGCCGCGGAACAGACGCTGCTGACCCTGGAAGGGCCCGCCCGGGCCATCCTCACGGGAGAGCGCTGCGCCCTGAACTTCATGCAGACCCTGTCGGCCACGGCGACGGTCACCCGACAGTGGAGCGCGCCCCTGAAAGACACGGGACTGACGCTTCTAGACACGCGAAAAACCCTTCCCGGACTCCGCACCGCGCAAAAATATGCGGTGCTTTGCGGCGGCGGCGCGAACCATCGCATGGGACTCTTTGATGCCTTCCTCATCAAGGAAAATCACATTGCCGCTGCCGGCTCCATTACCGAAGCCATCGCCGCGGCCCGGCGCACGGGCCCGGGAAAACCCGTGGAAATTGAGGTGGAGACGCTCGCGGAATTAGATGAAGCCCTCGCCGCCGGCGCCGACATTGTGATGCTCGACGAGTTTGATGAGCCGTCCCTTAAGGCCGCCCTCGCCCGCCCCCGGGGCACTACCAAGATCGAGGTTTCGGGAAATGTGGACCCGGCCCGCCTTCAAGGCCTCGCCGCCCTCGGGGTGGACTACGTCAGCCTCGGCGCCCTGACCAAGCACGTCCGCGCCCTCGACCTATCGCTGCGCGCTGAACGCGCCTAGACCCGGAACCACCAGGAGAGCCCCGTGACGGAAGAATCCCCCAAACCCAGCGATAAGGACCAAAAGCAGTTCCACGGCTGGCGCCTGCTTGGGGTAGTAGTGGTGGTGCTGGTGCTACTGGCGGGTATTTCCGCCGCCATCAACGTCCAAGTGCTCGGGTTGTAACGCCGTCTAGCCCGGCCCTCGGCAAGCGGCAAGGGCCGCCCCGTCCTTCGCAGGCGCGAGAGGCGGAAGGGCCTCCCCTAGCCTTCGGGCCATGGCCGGCCAGCGCTGCCAACCGTAAACGCAGTAGGGCATCCAAGCCCGAGCAACCCCTTCCTTCTCCGCTTCCGGCGCCACCGCCAGGCGCGCTGCCCACAAGCGCGGAGAGGCCGGATCCACGGCAAGGCCCGCTGCTAAAAGGGCCTGCGCCTCCCCACGCTGCCCCAGAGCCGCAAGAAACTCCGCCTCTTCCGCGTAGTAAAGCGGGTAGAGCGGCCCCCGTTCCCGCGCGGCTGCGAAGCTACTCGCGATGTAAGCCTCCAAGCCCGGTGCTTGGCCCCCGGCGGCCCACTGCTGCGCCGCCACCCGCGCTTGCAGCGCCCAGGGCTCAGGCAGGAAGGGCGCAAGCGTGCTGATTCGCACTGCACCTTGAAATACGGCGCTGGGCCCGAGGCGCTGGGCAGCGGGCCCCTGGAGCAGCGCCACCGCGCAGAGCAACACCAAAGCCCCGAGGGCGGGCAGCCAAAGCAGGGGGAGGGCTCGCCGCAGCCCTTGGAAGGCCGCGCTTCCCCCAGGGGCCGCCGGCAGGGGCGCAAGCACCCCCCGAGCGAGCACCACAAATAGCCACAGCCCCGGGTCATAGAGAGGGAAGTTCACGAGGCTATGCCCGAGCACGAGCCCTAGACCAAGCGCCCAGGACAGGGTTTGATCCGCCGCCGGCAAGGGCGCGCGCACCCCGCGAGCTAAGCAGCGCAGGGCCGCCCAGAGCCCCGGCAGCAGGAGGAGCGCCAGCGCCCCCGCGCCTATGAGGCCGAGCTCGGCAAGCCACTGGGCGAAATCGTTGTGGACCATGGGCGCGCGACCGGACAAGCCCAGAGCTTCCGCCGCAGCCCCCTGGCGAAGCCCAAAGGTCATCAGCCCCCCGCCGAAGAAGGGCGCCTCTTGAAACAGGGCGAAGGCACTTGCGAGCAGCATGGCGCGGTGCCCAGCCTGGGCAAAGCCCGCCCCCAGGCCCTCCGCGGGACGCGCCAGCACTATCTCTGAGAAGGGTCCGGCCAGAAGCCATCCGAGCCCATAGGCCAGAAGCACCCAGGCCAGGGACCGGTCCCGGCGCAGCGAAGCCAAGAGGAGCAAGCCGACGCCCGCCAACACCCCGGCGATGCGCGCCCCGAGAACGGCGAAGAGCACCAGGCTGACCGTAGCCGCGACAAGGACCAGAAGGGCCATGCGACCCCGCCGTACCCCAGGGCCCACCCCCTGGTGGGCAAGGAAGATTAGAGCCAGAGCCCAAACATCGCCCACCACGTTCGGATCGCGAGTTTCCGGAGCAGGCGCGGAGTACCAACCGTAGTGAACCAAGGTCGGCCCGGTCCAAAGGAGCGCCGGCACCAGCAACAGCCAGGGCAGGCTCCGCAACCCCTCGTCGGGCAGGGGCCGGGGTAACACCGCCAGAAACAGGAGCGGCATGGCGAGCAGCCAGGCCATGGGCAAGGACACCTCGAGAGCCGGGCTCGCGAGGCCCTGAACCAACAGAAGGGTAAGGAGCAGGAAAGGCAGCCCCGAATCGGGCGCCTGAGCCTGTCGGCGAAGCAACCCGGTCGCCGTAAGCGCAATGAGCACGGAAGGGAGTACCCATAGGCGCTGGGTCTCAAGCTGATGAAGCCCTGCGGCACAAAAGCCGTAGGCCAAGAGCCCTAGGGCCAGGGCGCCCGGCACGCCTGTCCCGAGGGAAAGGGATCGTGCTAGCCTTTTTTTGTTCACTATCTGCTCACTCAGCATGAGAGGAAGCCCTCCCCATGGCTCATGTTCTCCTGCGCCTTCGCCGCGCCACCCCGCTGCTCGCGCTGCTGGCCCTAGCTCTCCTTTCGCCGGCCCAGGGCGCCGAGGGGGGCCGCTTCTGCGGTCCGCCCGGAAGCCCGGTGCAGGTCTCGGCGCGCCTTCCCATTCTGAAGGCAGGGAACATTCCTGATTTTCTGGCCACGAATCAAATCGCTCGGCAGAACGCTATCACCACCTATGCCGCCATTGCGGAGCGGCTGCTGGCCATCCCCGACGGCCCCGTGGGCCCGGAGGACATCCAGCCCCTCTTTCGGTTTCTGGCCAGCATGCACGACACCATGGTGAACAGCGCCGATCAGGGCATCGGCCAAGCCCTCGCCGATGGCTTCCTCAGCGCCGTGGAAGATCTCTACGCCCGAAATCCCGTGCCCCTTCGCCGCATTCGCTTTAGCTATAGCCACCCCGCGCTGGCGGAACTCGAAGACCATGCCCCCACCTACGTGCTCTACGGGCAGTACAGCGTGGTCAGCGCCCAGCAGCTACGCCTCACCATCACGGTATTGCGTACCGATACGGCGGAACAACGGAGCTTCAGTGCCATAGCGCCCCTCACCCAGGTGTCGGCCGCCGTGGCGCAGCACTTTTTCGATGCCTTCCAGCGGCCGGAGCTCGGGGAGTTCATCAACCCCATGCCCACAACGGAATGGGTACCCCTCCCCGCTACCCTTGCGGTGCAGGACGTTCTGACGACCCAAGCCCAGGCCGTCTGCGCCGCCCAGGGCGCGCGGCTACCCACGCGTTTGGAAATGACCCTCGGCGCTGCCTTCGGCCCCTACTTCACGGGCGTCGGCTTTGATCCGTCTCGCTACTACGCCATCGAGGATGAAAACGGGCTTCAGGTGATGAACCTCTACGCGAGCGAATGCCTGCCCCCGGCGCCCCGGCAAAAGGCGGCGGTGCTCTGCATCCGCGATCTCTAAGGCCGCGAACCCTGCGGGCATAAAAAACCCCGCGGGCGCGGGGTCTTCAAGGAGATGGTGCCGAAACGCGGAATCGAACCGCGGACCTACTGATTACGAATCAGTTGCTCTACCGACTGAGCTATTTCGGCAAATTTTTTATCCCTTTACAACTCAGCACCTTAGGTCTGATCTGAAGGCTGAGCGTCTTGCTCACTTTTGTTCACATGGGCTAACAGGAGTTTGCTCACTGGATGCTCACATGAAACAGCCCGTTTCTACCGCCTCAAAGGACCCGAATTGCACCACCCATTCCCGAAGAATTGGGGACATTCAGGCCCCCGCTGCCAAACCGGGGGCGAGAGAATACTTCATTCGGGACACAGAGTTGAAGGGGTTTTTCCTTCGAGTTCAACCATCCGCTGTAAAAAGCTATGGCGTGGAAGGGCGTCTAGCGCGACGTGGCAACAAGATCCTGTGCACCATCGGAAGCACCGGGACCTACTCCGCCAAGGACGCTAGAACGATCGCTCGTGAGTGGTTGATCAAGCTCGACGCCGGGATAGACCCCAAGCAGGCCAGCAGAGGCGCCATGAACGCCTGCCAGCTCCTTGAGCAGTACATTGAAAGCAAGAGCCTCAAG
>RGAU01000067.1 GCA_009919975.1 Gammaproteobacteria bacterium | reverse complement strand
GACGCACAGGGGAAGCACTATGACGGCGCCCGTTTTCCGGGAACCGGGCTCACCGGCCTTCGCTGGGGGCCGCGTGCCCCCCATCCTTCGGGTGAACGTCGCCGGCCAGCCGGTGGAGTGGCTCACCTGGCAGGAGGCGGTCTGCCTCCATGCCCGCGACCTCATCGTCTGGACCCTCGGAGAAACGGTTTGTGAAGTCCGGGGCGGTCGCTCTCGCTTAACCGGGGAAACCACCACCCTGACGCTCCACAGCATTCTCGCGTCCGATGGCGCCATTGGCCGAGCGCCCCGGGGCATACCCCCTCTGACCAATAAGGCCCTATTTCGCCGGGATCAGAACCATTGCCTTTACTGTGGCCAGCACTTCCCCGATAGCGAATTGTCCCGGGATCACGTCGTGCCGCGCTCCCGAGGCGGGGCAGACGTGTGGGAAAACGTGGTGGCCGCCTGCCGGCGCTGCAATCACTACAAGGGGGACCGGCACCTCCGGGAGCTGGGCCTCGAACTTCGGGCCCTGCCCTATGTGCCGAATTTCGCCGAGTACCTCGCCCTGATTAACTCAGGCCGGATCCTCGGCGATCAGATGGCGTTCCTACGCGCCCAGTTCGGGCGCGATAGCCGCCTGCTTCACTAGCCGCGGGTTCTAGCCCCCGCAACCGAGGACGCGGCGCCCCGTCTCGAGCGCATCGCCCCCGTCGTAGCGAAAGGCGTTGTCGAGCACGGCGCAGCGCGCCGCTAGGGAATCGAGGCGGGGATCGGCGGCGAGATCGGCCAGGAGCCCCTCGAGTGTTTCCGCCACGGAGGTCATCTCCGGCCCCGGCGCCGTATCCAGGCGCAGATGGCCCACCGCCAGGCTTTCCTCGAAGGGCTGCCAGCGCGGACCCAGGCCGCCCCCGGTGCCCGGATCCAGATCCCGGGCAAAGCTGGCCCAGTACCCCATCATCTGCCGAGCTAGCCTTTCCCGCCCTTCCGCATTGTCCTCGTGGTAGAGCAGGCCCGATTGGCTGCCTACGTCGAAGTGATTAAAGACAAAGGGAATCTCAAGGCCATGGGCCGCCCCCAACAGCTGGGTGACGTTGAGGCCCAGGCGCCGCCCCTGCTCATCCCAATCCCAGCGGTAGGTCCAAACCGGAAGGCCGGCTTCGCGTCGGCGCCGGGCCGGCTCATCCACGCCCCGAAGCTTCCAGGCCCGGGCGCTGTACTCAGCCATGAGGTTGTAGCGATCGGCGTCCTTCGGCCAGAGGGGTAGGCCAAAGGCCCGGGTGACCTGGCTGGGGTCGAAGGCCATGAAGATTTTGCTCTCGTCCCGGTTGGTGCCGAAGATCATGGGTACGGGGGCGCTTCGCGCGGGATCGGCGAACCGCTCAAGGAAGGGCGTCTCGGGGAGCACGGCGCCGTCGCGCAGCACCGCCGGATTGTTGGGGCCCAGCACGTCGGAGCCATAGAGGGCAAAGAGTTCGGCGACCCTTAGGGCGCGAAGCTGTTGCCCAAGGGCGTCAGGGTCGGCCTCGGCCAGGCGTGCCTTGGCACAGGTCCGGTCGCAGGAGCCTTCCCCCTGGGCCATAAGGGTGAGGGCCACTTCGCCGCTGCTGCCGTCCAGGCCAGGCTCCGGGTCATCGGTAGGGAGACGCTGCCGTGGCCGCCGCTTTGTTCGATGGCCGCGCGGAAAAGGCCCCGGGCGCTCGGCGCGACCAGCAGGGAGGAGATATTCGTGCCCCCGGCGGACTCCCCGAAGAGCGTGACCTTTTCCGGATCGCCCCCAAAGGCATCGATGCGCGTTTGCACCCAGCGCAGCGCCGCGATGAGATCGAGGGTGCCGTAGTTGCCCGAGCGGTCTTCGGCGCTTTCTCCCCCCAGGGCCGGGTGGTGGAACCAGCCCAGGGGCCCAAGGCGATAGTTCAGGGTAACCACCACCACCGATTCCGCTTGGGCGAGCTTCGCGCCATCGTAAAAGCCCGAGTGCCCCGAGCTGTTGCCCCCGCCGTGGATCCACACCATGACCGGAAGGTCATCGCCGGCTTGCGCATCGCCGGGGGCGTAGACGTTCACAAAGAGGCAGTCTTCATCCCCCCAGATTTGCCCCATGACGTTGTCCGGGGCGCCGCCCAGGGGGGAGGCGATCTGCGGACAGGCGGCGCCAAAGGCGAGGGCTTCGCGCCGGCCTTCCCAGGGCTGGGGTGCCCGGGGGGCGCGCCAGCGCAGGTCCCCGGTGGGCGGGGCAGCGTAGGGAAGGCCGCGCCACACCTGGGCGCCGGAGGGTGCCACAAAACCGATGAGCTCCCCTTCGGGCACCTGGCGGACCGTGCTTTCCTCGGCGCTCGGCGGTGGTGTTTCCGGGGCCGACCCGCAGGCGCCGAGAAGGGCGATGAGGGCGAGGGCGAGAAGGGGCCGGGCCTGGCCCGGGAAGTGAATCGACATGGTCCGGTCCTTACGCAGGGTTTCGGGTGGTGGCGATACCCAGAAGGGCATCGGCCAGGTGATGGGCGGCGGTGACCAGGGGTTCGGCACCAAGGTTCAGCGTTACCACCGGATCGGCATCGAGGGTTTCGGCCACGGCTCGCTGCCGGTCGCTCCCCGGGAGGGACGCTTCCTCCAGTACAAGGTAGGCCAGGGGCAGGGCCTTTTGTGACCAGAGATCCTGCCCTTCCCCGGCGATAACGCTGAGCCCCGTGAGATAGGGCGCAGCGCGCTCAGTGACTTTTAGGGCGAGGGTGAGGGCGTCGCCCCAGGGAAGCAGTTCGCAGCGCTGGTCCAAATCCACCAGGGCAAGGTGTACGCGAGCTTCCCCATCCTCCGGTGGCAGGGGCAGGCCCTGGGCATCCAGCGTATCGATGGCAAAGGCCCGAACCCCAAGGGCCTCGAGCGCCGCCACGAGCGGTGCCAAGGCGTCTGCATGATGACCCTGCGGTGCCAGGCACAGAAAGGGCGGGAGCATCCTTAGGTTCCTTCCCCAAAACGTTGGCGCACATCATAGCCGTAAAGGTCGTCGTCTTGACCCTGGGCCCACTCCGGCGCGAGGCGCGCAAGAAGGCGTCGGGCGGCGCTCCCGGTCTTCTTCCCCAGGGACGCCGGTGGGGGGGCGCTTAAGCGCGTGAGCTGAGCTTCGGCCCGAGCGTAACGGGGGCTGCGGTGATGGGCGATGCCTGCGAGCGCGACGTCGGTGGGGCGGGCGTCGAAAAAGCGTGCGGCGGTCCAGGCGTCTTCTAGGGCCATGGCGAGGCGTTGGCCGCCCCAAAAGGGGAGGTCCTGAAGGCCCGGTCCTAGGGCGCCGTCCCCGTCTCCAGGGGGTCCTGGGGTCAGCGCTGCCCGGTGCCAGGTGAGCCTCCCTACCTCCTCCCCGTAGCCCTCGGCAGCCAAGGCGGCGGTCAGGGCTTCTCCCCCGAGCATGCCCGGGGCTTCCCAGCGCACGCGGCCCTCGGGAAGGGGCAGGCGCGTGATGAGCCCTTCGGCGTGACGGAAAAAGTGCACCGTGGCGGGACCGGCGGTGGAACGGGCTGGGCCCTCGCCCCAGGTCAGGCTTCGAGGCACGGCGCCAGCTGCGCCGAGGTTGAGGCGGGGGGCCTTTGGCCCTAGGGGGGCGGTTTCAACGCCTTCCGCGATCCAAGCATCAACCAGAGCGCGGTAAAGGGCGCGGGGATCGACGGCGTACCAGGGGGCGCCGTGGCGCCAGGACCTGCCAGCGCTTTGCAGGGGAAGGGCCTGGGCGCCGGGAGGTTGCCAATGGGTCAGCGGCAGGGCGCTGCGCTTTAGCCAGGGCCCGAGGCCCAGGGCGAAGAGGGCGTGCACGGCGTTGCTCGGGAGTAGGCCGCTTGCCGGGGGCGCGTCCGCCCCGGGGCCCCCTTCCCAGTGCTGGGGCAGGCCAAGGCGCGCGAGGGCGAGGCTGAGGCTTAGGGCCTCAAAGCCCCGCCCCGAAAGCCCGATCACCGGGCTCGGCGCCACCGCGGCCCCGCGGGCGTGTCCTCCAGCTCGATGCCGGCGCCTAGGAGCTCGTCTCGGATTCGGTCTGCCGTAGCAAAGTCCTTGCCGGCCCGGGCGGCCTGGCGCTCGGCGATGAGAGCGTCGATGGCGGCGTCCTCTAGCCCATCCTCCCCGCCTTGCCTAAACCACGCGGAAACGGGCAGCTGGAGCAGGCCCAGGGCCAGGGCGCTTTGCCGAAGCACGTGGGCGGCGGCGCGCTGTTCGTCGCCGGCCTCGGCCTTGTGTACGGCGCCGGCGAGGCGGTGCAGTTCCGCCAGGGCTGCCGGGGTGGCGAGGTCATCGTCCAGGGCCGCGGCCACCGCGGGGTCCACGGCGGCGACGTCCGACGGTTCCCTAAGGGGGGTTTCCAGGGCGGGATCGTCCACGGTGCGCAGCGCGGTATAGAGCCGATCCACCGCCGCCGTGGCGCTCTCGAGGAGCTGCTCGGACCAGGCCAGGGTGCTCCGGTAGTGGGCGCTTAGCAGGGCGTAGCGCAGCGTTTCCCCGGCATAGCGTTCCCGCAGTTCGGCCACGGTGACGATATTGCCCAAGGATTTGGACATCTTTTCTCCGTCGAAATTCACCATGCCGTTGTGCAGCCAGAAGTTCGTCAGCTCCTGGCCGCCGTGGGCGCAGCGGCTCTGCGCCGCCTCGTTTTCGTGGTGGGGAAATTTCAGGTCCGCGCCGCCGCCGTGAATATCAATGCGCGGCCCTAGATGACGTTCGATCATCGCCGAGCACTCGATATGCCAGCCCGGGCGCCCCCGACCCCAGGGGCTGTCCCAGCCCGGAAGCTCGGGGCTCGAGGGCTTCCAGAGCACGAAGTCCGCCGGGTGGCGCTTGTAGGGCGCGACCTCTACCCGAGCCCCGGCGATCATGTCCTCGAGAGCCCGGCGGGCGAGGGTGCCGTAGGCGGCGTCCGTGGTGACCGCAAAGAGCACGTGGCCCTCCGCCGCATAGGCATGGCCCGAGGCGATGAGGCTTTCGATCATGGCGATCATCTCGCCGATGTGCTCCGTGGCCCGGGGCTTCACCGTCGGCTCGAGGGTGCCCAGGGCCTCCACGTCCTCGTCGTAGGCGGCGGCGTAGCGCGCCGTGAGCTCGCCGATGGAAATGCCTTCGGCAGCCGCGGCAGCGTTAATTTTGTCGTCCACGTCCGTGAAGTTTCGGGCGTAGCGCACCTGCGGGTAGTGGCGGCAGAGCGTGCGATAGAGCAGATCAAACACCACGGCGGCGCGGCCGTTGCCAATGTGAATGCGGTTGTAGACCGTGGGGCCGCAGACGTAGAGGGTCACTGCCTCGGGGTTTTCCGGCGTAAAGGGGCGCAGGGTGCTCTGCTTGGAGTCAAAAAGGGCGAGGGCCATGGGGGTTTTGCGTTCCTAAGCTTTAGGGCCGTAAAGGGTGGCGGGATCCACCACCACGGGTTCCGTGAGTTCGCTTTGCTCGGGGCCAAGGCGCAGATAAAAACAGTGTTTCCGCCCCGTGTGGCAGGCCGGACCGTTCTGTTCCACGAGCAGGAGCACAGCATCGCCGTCGCAGTCGATGCGCGCCTCCCGGAGGATTTGCTGATTGCCCGACTGCTCCCCCTTGCGCCAGAGGGCCTGGCGGCTTCGGGAGTAGTAGCACACCCGCCCCGTGCGGAGGGTCTCCTCCAGCGCTTCCCGGTTCATCCAGGCCAGCATGAGCACGGCCTTGCTGCCGTGGTCCTGGGCAATGGCGGCCACTAAGCCGTCCCCGTTCCAGCGGAGCTGGTCGAGAAGCTCGGCGGTCGCGAGGCGCGTGCCCGGCGCGGCGCTTTCGAGGGATTTCAGCATGTTGGGCTCCAGAGTTGGGCGCCATGATACCGCGGACGGGGCGGGCTCGCTGCCTTCTGGGAGGCGGGGACCCTTGCGGAGTTTGTTGTGGTTATATTATAACATTGCGAAACCTTCAGGAGGATTCATGATGTCCCTTCGCCTGGCCCTGCTGTCTTCCGCTATCGTCCTTGCCTCCACGGCCCAGGCTGCGCCGGCGCCGGTGCACAGCCCCGATGGAGAGGCCACGCTCGAGGAAATTCGCGTTTATGCCACCCCGATGCGGGCGCGCTCCGATGAGGTGGCGCAGCCCGTGGAAATTCTTTCCGGGGAAGCGCTGGCGCGGCAGCTTGGGGCGAACTTGGGGGACACGGTGGCCCGGCTCCCGGGGATTCAAACCTCCTACTTCGGTCCCGCCGTGGGCCGTCCCGTCATCCGCGGCCTCGCCGACGCTCGGGTGAAAATTCTCCAGGACGGGGTGGGGGTGCTTGACGCCTCGAGCACCAGCGGCGATCACGCCGTCGCCGTGGAGCCCTTCCTCGCCGATCAAATTGAAATCTTAAAGGGGCCCGCCACCGTGCTCTACGGCTCCGGTGCCCTCGGGGGCGTGGTGAACACGGTGACCGGGCGCCTGCCGGAGCAGGCCGGGGAGGATGGCTATGCCCTTCGCGGGGAAGTGCGCGGCGGTGACGTTGCGGAGGAGCGCACGGCGCTCCTCCGCTTCGACGGCACGAAGGGCCCCTGGCACGTGCACCTCGATGGGGTGATGCGGGATACGGAGGATTTCGACATTCCTGGCGCCACCGAATCCGCGGCCCTCATTGCGGAAGAGGTCGCAGAAGCCGCCGAGGCCGGGGAAGTGCTGGATCTTTCCGATCTCGAGCGGGGCACGCTTCCGAACTCTTCCCTCGATACGGAAGCGCTTTCGGGCAGCGTGAACTGGCTCGGGGAGCGGGTGCAGGTCGGCGTCTCCGTGGAGCGCTTCCAAACGGAGTACGGCCTGCCCGGCGGGCATGCACACCACGAAGAAGAGCACGCGGAGGGTGAGCTTCCTGCGGAGGCGGAAGAGGAGGGCGGCGTACGCATCAACCTCGACCAAACGCGCATCGATGCGCACCTGGCGCTCCTCGCCCCCTTCCCCGGGGTGGAGCAGCTTCGCCTGCGCGTCGCTGACGTCGATTATCGCCACGTGGAAATTGAGCCCACGGGAGAAGTGGGGACGCGCTTTGAAAACGACGGTCTCGAGGCGCGCCTCGAGCTATTGAATGCGCCCCTGGCGGGCTTCACCGGCGCCTTTGGCCTTCAGCTGGAAGACAAGAGCTTCTCCGCGGAAGGGGAGGAGGCCTTCGTCATTCCCGTGGACCGGGAGGCCATGGCCCTCTTTGCCTACCAGGCCCGATCCCTTGGGGCAGGCCAGCTGGAGCTTGGGGCCCGCGTTGAAACCGTGGACTACGACCCGAGCCAGGGCGCCTCGCAAGATTTTGACCTCTTCTCCCTGTCCGCCGGCTATGCCCAAGCGCTGGCGGAGGGCTGGTCCTTCGCCGTGCAGGCCGATGTGGCGGAGCGGGCTCCAGAGCTCGAGGCCCTCTACTCCGATGGCGCTCACCTGGCCACGCAAACCTTCGAAGTGGGCGATGACACCCTGGGCGAGGAGCGGGCCATGAATGTATCCCTCACCATCGATGGCTCGGTGGGCGAGGTGGAGCTTCGGGCCTCGACTTACCTGACCGAGTTCAGGGACTTCCTCTACCTCGAGGATCAGGGCGTTGCCGTGGAAGGCTTCCCCCTGCGCCAGTGGACCCAGGACGACGCCCGCTTCTACGGCGCGGAAGGGGAGGCGCTGGTGCACCTGCTTGAGGGGGACGCCCTGAGCCTGGATCTACGCCTCACCGGCGATTGGGTGCGGGCCCGCCTCGATTCTGCCCCCGTCGATGGCAATCGCGAATTGCCCCGCATTCCCGCGGCGCGCCTGGGTGGGGCCCTGGAATTCGCCACCCCGCGCTGGGGCGGGGAGCTCAGCGCCCAGCGCTACTTTGATCAAGACGACGTCCCCACCTTCGCCCTGCCTACGGACGGCTTCTGGATGGTGAACGCCTATGTGGCCCGGCACTTTGAGCGTGGGGAGCAGCACGGGGAGGTGTTCCTGCGGGGGCGTAACCTGCTGAATGAGGAGGCGCGGCTAGCGACCTCCTTCCTAAAGGATCTCGCACCTCTGCCCGGTCGGGGCTTCGAGCTGGGGCTGCGCTTCGCGCTTTAAAGCCCCCTAGGCGTCTGCGAGGGCCTCCGGGTCCTCGAATTGGAGGCGGTGCATGCGAGCGTAGGTTGGACTGTCCGTGAGCACCGTCTCCAGGGACCCGAGGGCCTCCTGCGTCCCATTCACCAGCACCAGCACCTGATCCGCATCCACGATGGTGGCCAAGCGGTGGGCGATGATCACCGTGGTCCGGTCCGCCCGCAGGCGCTTCAGCGCCGCCTGAATCTCCGCTTCCGTTTCCGAATCGATGCTCGCCGTGGCCTCATCAAGCACGAGGATTTCCGGATCCGTGGCCAGCACCCGGGCGAAGGCCAGGAGCTGGCGCTGCCCCTGGGAAAGATTCCGTCCCCGCTCCGCGAGCACCGTATCGAGGCCCTGGGGCAGGACGCGGATAAAGCCGTCGGCGCCGACCGTGGCCGCGGCGGCCTCGGCCTTCTCCCGGGTGATCGCCGGGTCTCCCAGCGTGATGTTGTCGAGCACGGTCCCTGCAAAGACGTGAAAATCCTGCAGCACCACACCGATGCGCCGGCGCAGCTCCCGACTGTGAATTTGCGTCACGTCCAGATCGTCGATGAAGAGCTGCCCCGGCTCCACGGTGTAGAGGCGGGAAAGGAGGCGAATGAGCGTGCTCTTCCCGGACCCCGTGGGGCCCACGATGGCCAGCGTGCTCCGGGCCGGCACGGTCAGGGTGAGATCCTTCAGCACCGGCGTGCCTGGCTCGTAGGCAAAGCTCAGGTGCTCAAAGCGGAGGGCGCCGGCGAGGCGAGGGGGCAGGGCTGCGGGCGTTGCCGGTTCCCTTTGCAGCGACGGCCAGTCCAGGGCCTGGAAGATGCGCTCCCCGCTCGCCATGGCCCGGAAAAGCAGGTTGTACTGCTCCCCGAGGGCGGCCAGGGGCTGGAAGAGCAGATCGATATAGCGGGTGAAGAGCACCACGGTGCCGAGGGTCAGGCCGTCGGCCTCCGCCCCAAGGGCCTGGGCACCCAGGAAAAGGGTGACGGCCAGGGCCAGGTTCGACAGGCTGTCCGTGAGCGCCCCGTAGAAGGTTTCCAAAGCCAGGGCCCGGGTTTCATCCCGACGGTTTTCCCCGTTCGTGGCCTGGTAGCGGGACAGGTTTTCCGCTTCCCGGCCGTAGAGTTGCACCACGGTCAGCCCCGCGAGGTTCTCCTGCATCTGCTGATTTAACCAGGACAAGCTCTCCCGGGCCCGGCGGTAAACATTGCGCATGGCCCGGCGAAAGGCGAGGGACAGGGCGCCGAGGATCGGAGCGAAGGCGAGGAGGGCCAGGGTGAGCGGGACGTCCGCGGACAGCATGATCCCCAGGGCGACGAAGAAGGGCACGAACTCCCCGAGGAAGGTGCCGAGGCTCCGCAGCAATTCGTAGAGCGCCTCCACGTCGTTGGTGACCCGGGTCGTGACCCGGCCCACGGAGACCTTGTCCCAGAAGGCCGCCGGCTGGCGGAGTAGCTTCAAAAACACCGCTTCCCGCAGGCGCGCGAGAGCGCTCACCACGGCGCCGATGAGCAGCATGCGATGGCCATGGCCGGCGAGGCCGATGGCGAGCTGGCAGACGGCGTAGAGGGCGCAGGCCATGAGCAGGGGGCTCGCCCCCGTGGCCCCGGCGAGGCGTTCCGTGAGCGCGATCAGCCCCAGATCGGGCGCCGCGGGGCTGACCTCCCCCAGCAGCAGATGGTCGATGACCACCACGGAGAGAATCACCGGGAGGATGACCTGGAAGAGGGCGGTAACCAGCACGAGGAGGCCGCTGGCGGCGAGGGACCGGCGCTCGGGCACCAGCCAACCCAGGAGCCGGCGCAGCAGCCCAAAATCGACGCGCTTCCCAGCGATAGCGTCCTCGAAGGCGGGGGGCGGCCGGCCGCTCATGCGGTGCCCTGCCGCTCAGCGAGGCGGGCATACCACCCACCCCCGTGGGCCAGGGCGGCGTGCGTGCCCAGGGCCGTGAGGGCGCCGTCCTCGAGCACGGCGATGCGGTCCGCCCGCTGGGCCGTCGCGCTGCGGTGCGTGACAAAAATCGTCGTCTTGCCGTGGCGGGCTTCGAAGAGCCCGTCGAGAATCTGTGCCTCCGTATGCGTATCCACGGCGGCGAAGCAGTCATCCAGTAGGAGCACGGGGGCCCCCCGGATGAGTCCCCGGGTAAGGGTCGCGCGCTGGCGTTGACCCCCGGAGAGGGTCAGGCCCCGCTCCCCCACTCGGGTATCGAGGCCCCGGGGCAGGCGTTCCACCGTTTGCCGAAAGGCCGCTGCCCCCGCCGCTTGAAGGATCGTGGGGGCGGGGCGGTCGGGCTGGTCGTAGGACAGATTCGCCCCCAGCTCATCGGCAAAGAGGAAGGCATCCTGGGGCACGAGGGCCAGGGCCTGGCGAAGCGTGGCGAGGGGCCAGTCCGCAAGGGCGACGCCATCGAGGGTGATGGTTCCCGCGCTTGGCTCCAGAAGCCGGGGCAGGAGGGCCAGGAGCGTGCTCTTGCCGGCCCCCACGGGCCCCATGAGGGCGAGGACTTCCCCCGGCGCGACGGTCAGCTCAAGGTCCTGCAGGGCGGGCCGGGGCGCGCGGGCGTAGCGCGCGGTCATGGCGCTGAGGTGCAGGGCGCCTTCGATCTTCGGGGCTCGGTGCGTGCCCGTGTCGGCAATTTCATCGGGGAGATCGAGAATCTCGAAGAGGCGCTGGGCGCTCACCCGACCCCGCTGCACCATATTCACCAGGGTGCCCGCGGAGCGCATGGGCTGGATCACCATGGCTACGTAGGCGAAGAAGGCCACGAGGCTCCCGGGGGAGAGGGCCCCCTGCTGCACGAGCGATCCGCCGTAGCCGAGGACGATTAGCGTCCCGATGGCGGCGAGGCTCGGCATGATGGCGGTCATAAGGGAGTTGATGCGGGCCTGGTTCAAAAAGGCTTGGATATAGGCCCCGTTGGCGTCCCCGAAGCGCGCCTCCACGAAGGGCTCCCGGGCCATGGCCTGGAGCGTGCGGATGCCCCCGAAGGTTTCCTGGGCCCGCTCCGTCACCATGCTCAGCGTTTCCTGCGTGGCTTCCGAAGCCGCACGCATGCTCCGAGCGGCAAAAAGCGCGTAAACGGCGATGAAGGGCAGGGGCGGGAAGACTAGCCAGGCGAGGTCCGGGGCGAGATAAAACATGGCCCCAAAGCCCACGGCGGTGGCGTAGACCAAGATCACCAGGAAGATGGTCCCCACGCTCACGAGGCGCCGGAGCACGCCGATATCGGAGACGGCGCGGGTCATCATGTCCCCCACCGTATGTTGACCGAAGAAGGTGAGGCCCTGGCGCTGGAGGCGATCGAAGAGGGCGCGGCGGAGATCGAAGGCGACGTTCACCGCGGCTCGGCGGATGGCGATGCGCGCGCTGGACACCACCACCATGCGCAGGAGCACGGCCCCGGCGATGGCCAG
>RGAU01000066.1 GCA_009919975.1 Gammaproteobacteria bacterium | reverse complement strand
GTGTCCCCGAAGGCCCGCATAAAGAGGAGGCCTCCGAGCTGCCAGTGATATTCAAACTGCGCTTGACGCTCCTCCGGGGAGGCCTCGAGTACGGAGCCCTGATTGGTGGGATGACGCGCCCCGAAACCCACAAGCTCCTGCGCGTTGCGGGCCCGAAGATCGGCGTAGTTAGCCTTAACGGCTTTTTCCAGGGTTGGGTCGAGGGGTTTGTTCTGCGCGGGCACGGAATGGTTCGGGGTGCGCTGGAAAACCGTCAGGCTTTTCGCCTGCTTCGCGATGAGGGGGATGGATTGAATCGCCGAGGACCCCGTGCCGATCACGGCCACCCGTTTCCCGGTGAAGTCCACCCCCTCCTTTGGCCATCGCCCGGTGTGGTAGATCGGACCTGTGTAAGCGTCGGCGCCGGCGACCTCGGGCACGTTTGGCATGGATAGGCAGCCCGTGGCCATGACGGCAAATTGAGCGTCCCAGCGGCGGCCGTCCTCCGCGGTAACGGCCCAGCGCCGGGCCCCTTCGTCAAAGTGGGCCGAGGCAACCCGGGTGTTAAATTCCATGTCCCGTCGTAGATCGAAGCGCTCCGCCACGTGCTGGCAGTAGGCCAGAATCTCCGGCTGCGGCGAGTAGCGCTCACTCCACTGCCACTCTTGCTGCAGGGCCTCATCAAACTGGTAGGAATATTCGAGGGACTCTACATCGCAGCGGGCGCCGGGGTAGCGATTCCAGTACCAGGTGCCGCCAACGTCACTGCCGGCCTCAAGGACCTTTGCGGTCAAGCCCTGCTGCCGGGCGCGGTGAAGCATGTACATGCCTGCGAATCCCGCCCCCACGATGATGAGATCAAGCTTTTGCGTTGCGTCTGCCATGTCGTGTCCTCCCCAGGTTCACGATGTTCCCCAAGCGTCGATGATGACCGATACCCTACCCCCTGGCTACGGACCCCTACGCCCCGGGGTTTCGAGCCCGACCCAGGGGCCGGGGAAAGAGCACAGGGGTGCGGTCGAGGTAGGCCTGGTAGGCCGGATCGTTACCCCAGCGCCTTTTGCCTCGCGAGGCCAACAGCGGAATGCCGCTGATGCGCGTGAGCAGAATGTAGACAAACACCGGGGACAGTAAGGTGAGCAGCTGCCAGCCCGACAGCACGGGTACGGCCACAAGGGCCACGCCGAGCCAAAGGAGAATCTCCCCGAGGTAGTTCGGGTGGCGGCAGAGGGCCCAGAGGCCGCTCTGGATAAAGGCGCCCTCGTTGTTTGGATCTCGGCGGAAGGCGCGCTTCTGCCCATCTGCGATCACTTCTAGGATGAAGCCGAGGAGCCACAGCGCGCCGCCGGCCAGGGCAAAGGGCCCGAGGGGCACGCTCTGATCGCTGGTCATGGCAGCGAGAGCAGCCCCGATGGTGATGAGCACCCAAAGGCCCTGGAGGGTCCAGGTCATAAAGAAGCGCGGAAAGGACACCTTCAGGGCATCGAAGCGTCCATCCCGGCCATCGGCGCGCACCCGCGCGAAGAGGAACGTGCCCAGGCGCAGGGCCCAAAGCACCACCATTGCCGCCAGGAGGAGCACCCGGGGATCGGAAGCACCGGTGAGCCAGAGCGTCCCCAGGGCCAGGGTCAGGTAGGTTAGGGAGCCCGTCGCATCAAAATAATGTTCCGTATGGACCAAAAAAGAGGGAACAAAGACCGCCCAATTCAGAGCAAAGGCCCACAGCGCCGCGAGGGCAAAGAGCGGATAGCCCACCACCTCCCGGGTCCCTTGGCTTCCGGCCCAGGCCCATAGGGCTCCAAGGGCCATGGCGATGATCGCCCCGAGCAGCGCCCCGCGTTCCGCCTTACTCATGGTGTCCTCCTCCCTCTGTATTCCTGCCAACCCGTGCATGATCGGCTAGGGCGCCGCGAGTGCCCGTGCTAGGCTCCGGCCTCCGTTTTAATCCCGTGGAGGCTCCGTGCGTCACCCTGCTCTGCGCCTTTATACCGTCCTTTCCCTCTTCTGCGCAGCCCTTGGCGCTGGCGCTTCGGAGGAACCGTCCTTCGAGGCCTGCGTTGCCGACCTCGGCGCCCGGGCCGCCGCCGAGGGCATTCAGGAGCCAATCTGGCGCGAGGCCGTGGCTGTCACCACGCCCGTGCCCCGGGTGCTTGAACTGGATCGGAGCCAGCCGGAATTTACCACCCCCTTCAGCCGCTACTTCGGCCTCCGGGTAACCCCGGGAAGAATCGCTTCGGGGCGTCAGCGCTTTAAGGATCGTCGCGCGTTGCTACAGCGGGTGCAGCAAGACAGCGGCGTGCCGGGTCATTACCTGGTGGCCTTCTGGGGCTTGGAGACGAACTTTGGTTCCTATCTTGGAAAGATGCCTCTCCTGGGCTCCCTCGCCACCCTTGCCTGCGATCCCCGCCGGGCGGACTTTTTTGCGGCGCAATGGCTCGACGCCGTGCGCCTGCTGGATCGGGGCGATCTCACCTTCGATCGCCTCGAAAGCAGCTGGGCCGGCGCCCTGGGGCACGTGCAGTTCATGCCCTCGGTTTATCTTCGTTACGCCCAGGATGGCGATGGGGATGACCGGGTGGATCTGTTTGGCAGCGTGGATGATGCCATGGTCAGCGCCGGGGCCTTTCTTCAGGGTTTGGGATGGGCGCGGGGGGAGCGCTGGGGCCGGGAAGTGGCGCTCCCCGAGGGCTTTGATTATGGCCTCGCGGGCCGGCAAAACCGCCGCTCCCTCGAGGCCTGGGGTGCCCTCGGGGTGCGCCAAGGCGATGGTGCTCCGCTGCCTACGGCGGAGCTTGAGGCAGCGCTCCTAGTGCCCTCGGGGCATGCGGGTCCAGCCTTTCTGGTGTATCGCAACTTCGACGTGATCATGGGATGGAACCGAAGCGAGTTCTACGCCCTGAGCGTGGGCATTCTCGCCGATGCGATCGCCGGCGGTGCCGGACTTTCCATAGCGCCCCCGGATGACGAGCTGCGCCTGTCCATGGACCAGGTTTCGGCGCTTCAGCAAGTGCTCGTCGAGGGCGGCCATCTTACCGGCGCCGTCGATGGGCTTTTGGGCCCCGCGACCCGGGCGGCCCTCGCTCGGGCCGAGGCCACCCTTGGGCTCATCGCCGACGGCCACCCCGATGCCCGTACCCTGGCCGCCCTGGGCCTTGAACTTTCCCCACAGCCGTAAGGAATACCCCACCGTGCAAGTCCCCGCAGAAGCGTTTTTAGGCCTTCAGCGCGTCTCCGAGACGCACTTTTCCCTTCCCCTGCGCCCTGCCCTAAGCGGTGGTGGCGGCAGCCTCTTTGGCGGCGTGGGGCTGGCGGCGGGCATGGCCGCGCTGGCCCAGGCGGCGGAAAAGCCCCTGGTCTGGAGTACGGGGCAATTTCTTTCCCTGACCCAGGGCATGGAAGCCTTGAGTGTTGAGGTCAGCCTCCCTGCCGTCGGGCGGCATGTGACCCAGGGCCAGGTGCAGGGACGCCATGGCGATCAGCCCATCTTTACCGTGCTCGGGGCCCTGGGACAGCGCCCCGAGGCCGGTCCGGGCCTCTGGGTGACGCGACCCGAGGCGCCGGCGCCGGAGTCCTGTCCCCGCATCGATCGCGAGCACAAGGAGGAGACCCTGCATCAGGCCATCGAGCTTCGCCGGGCCAAGGGCATGTTTGGCTTTTCCCAGGAAGGGGAGCCGAGCGGCTGCGGGCGAAACCTCCTCTGGGCCCGCATGCCGGGCTACACCGTGGACGCGGTAGCCTTGGCGATTATTGCGGACTACATGCCCTCCGTGCTCGGCGATGCGCTGGAGAGCCAGATCTTTTGCACAAGCCTCGACAACACCCTTCGCCTAGGCCTGCCCCGGCCGACGGAGTGGGTTCTTTGTGATAACCGCATGACCTATACGGAAGGTGGCTTTGGCTATGGAACGGGGTATCTTTGGAGCGAAAGCGGCCATCTGCTGGCCACCGCGACGCAATCAATGATCGTCCGTCGCCCCCCCGTCGCCGCCGTCGCCGCAGGCTAGGACAGGAGAACGCTGATGGCCTATCGACAGCCTCGCTTCAGTCGCCCCCCGGGGGCCACGGAGCTTTTGCTGGTTCGCCATGGGGAGTCCCGCGCCGCGGACCCTGCGCATCCCTTTCCCCTGGTGGATGGGCAAGGGGATCCGGAGCTCCATCCCGCCGGGCGAGCCCAGGCCGAGGCGGTGGCGGCGCGGCTGAAACATCTTCCCCTCGCTGCCCTTTACGCCACCAAGCTTCAGCGCACCCGGGAGACGGCCGCGCCTACGGCAGCGGCCCTGGGCTGCGACGTGGAGGTGGACCCGGATCTGCACGAGGTCCATCTCGGTGCCTGGGAAGGCGGGCTCTTCCGGCAGAAGGTGGCGGAGCTGGACCCGGTCTATCTGGAGATGCAGCGCCAACAGCGCTGGGATGTCATTCCCGGTGGGGAGAGCCCCGAGGCCCTCGATGCGCGCCTGGGCCGGGCTCTCGCTCGCCTTCATCGGACCCACCCGGACACCATGATCGCCGCCTTTGTGCACGGGGGCGTCATCGCCCATGTGCTCCATATGGCTACGGGCAGCCAGCGCTTTGCCTTTACCGGCGCGGAGAATGGCTCCATCAGCCAGCTGCTCCTTACCCCGGAGGGGATCAAGGTTAGAAGCTTCAATGACGTCAACCACCTGGCCCATCTCGAGGCTGGGGACGGACGCATGACCTAGGGAGGAACTATGAGCCTTCGCTTTATCGATCCCCGGGCCCCGGCGGGCCCCGAGGACACCCCTTACACCGCAGCGCTTGCGGTGGACCCCACGGGCCCCGTGCGCCTTGGCCTGCTGGCCAACGGCTTCCCCGACTCCGTGCCCTTCCTTGAAGCCGTGGGAAAGGCGCTCGAGGCGGCCTTTCCCCAGATCACCACTCAGCTGTGGAATAAGGGCAACGCGTCCATTACGGCGCCCGATGCTCTCGTGCAGGAGATCTGCGCGGCCAGCGATGGGGTTATCGCCGCTTACGGGCACTGAGGCAGCTGCACCACCGGCACCGTGCGTGACGGCATTGCAGTGGCCAAGCAGGGGCTTCCCGCGGTGGCCTTGGTTACAACGCTTTTTGAGCCTCAGGGGCGCTTTGTGGCAAAGGCTTCGGGCATGAGCGCCATTCCCCAGGTGCTCCTCCCCCATCCTGTGGCGGGCTCCGGCGCGGAGGCCATGGCTACCCTCGCCGCGGCGCTTGCGCCTAGGCTTTGGGAGACGCTTCAGGGGCGGGGACGGGACGGGTCCGCATGAGCTTTCTAGAGGCCCTAGACGAAGCAGACGCCCAGGAACAGCTGTACGCCCTGGGCTGCACCGATGGCCTTCCCGTGATCATTCCCACGGAGGCGCGCGTCGCCCGCATGGTGTTGGCCAGCGGGCTTGACGGCAATTTAGTGCTGGGGGCCATGGGGCCCGCCGGGGGCGCTGCCAGCGTTGAGGCCCTGGCCACCGCCGCGGTGATGGCGGGATGCCCCCCGGAGCTCATGCCCGTGCTCTGCGCCGTGGCTGAAGCGGTGCTCGACCCCGCCTTCGATTTGACGGAAATGCAGGCGACCACCCATTGCACGGCGCCGCTCATTTTACTATCCGGACCCGTGGTCGAGGCCCTGGGCTTTGCCTCGGGCTTTGGGGCCCTGGGCCCGGGGCACCGAGCTAATGCGACCCTAGGACGAGCCCTACGCCTCGCCATGATTAACATCGGGGGCGGACGGCCTGGGGAGTCGGACATGGCGCTTTTGGGCCATCCGGGAAAATTTACCTACTGCCTCGCAGAGGCCGCTGAGGCCTCCCCCTTCCCGAGCCTGGGCGTCAGCCTGGGCTTTGATCCGGAAGATAGCGTGGTGACGGTCATTGGCGCGGAGGCGCCGCAGTCCCTGATCTTTAGTGCTACGGGGGATCTCACGCAGGATCGGGACGGCCTCCTCTCCATCTTGGCCGCGGGGCTCGCGGGCCCCGCCAGCAACAACGCGGTGCTGACCGGGGGCCAGGCCGTGCTGGTGCTCAATCCCGACCATGCGGCGCTGTTGGCGGCGGCAGGCCTCGATCGGCGAGCGCTGCAGGCCGAGCTGCAAACCCGCTGTGAGGTCCCGGGCGCCCTTCCGAGCCAGGGCAGTTTCCAGCGCGAGGGTCGGCGTCAGGCCTTCCGGGCGCCGGAGGACATTCTCGTGCTGGTGGCTGGGGGCAGCGGACTCTACTCCATGGCCATGCCCAGCTGGTGCGCCGGGCCCCATCAAAACCGCGCCGTCAGCCGGCGCGTGGATTTGAATCCCGCCTGCGAGGTGCCCTTCTAGCAGAAGGGCAAGGCGGCTTAGGTGAAGCGGGGCAAGGGCGCCTTTCGAAGCTGGAAGGTGGCGAACCCCATGAGCAGGAGCACGGGTAAGGTGCTCAGGAGCAGGGGCATCCAGCCGAAGGACATGAGCAAGGTGCCCGCAAGAAGGCTCCCCGTGGCCGAGGTGCCAAAGACCGCGGCCTCGTTGACGGCCTGGGCCCGATAGCGTTCGCTAGGCTGGTAGCTCTTCACGAGCAGCGTTGTGCCCCCGACAAACAGGAAATTCCACCCCACCCCTAGCAGCACCAGGGCACTGGTGTAGTGCATGACCGCATGGCCGCTCAGACCAAAGGCGAGGGTCGCTAGCAGGGCCGCTATGCCCCAGAGCATGAGGGTGCGTTCCCCAAAGCGCGCGATCAAAAGCCCGGATACCAGGGACGGTATGTACATGGCCAGCACGTGAGCCCGGATCACCCCCGCCGTGGTGGCGAGATCGTGCCCGTCCATAACGTGCATGGAGACGGGGGTGGCGGTCATGATGAAGACCATAACCCCCTGCCCTACGACGCCCGCGGCCACGGCCAGGCGAAAGAGCGGCGCCTGAAGAATCTCCCGGAGGGGTCGGGCTTCGCCGGCGGTGGCGCCCCCTTCCGTGGCCTCGGTGCGGCGCATGGCCAGAAGCAGTGCCACGGCGAAGAGGAAGAGCACGGAGGCCCCCTGCACGGCGCCAAGAAACGCATTGCCTTCTACGATGCGATCACCGCTGGCCACCAGCTCCGGGCCAACGAAGGCCCCCCCAATGCTCCCCAGGAGGATAAAGGAAATGGCCTGCCCTGCCCGCTCGGGCGGAACGCTTTCCGCCGCGGCAAAACGAAACTGTTGAGAAAAGGCCAGGGTCGCGCCGGTCATCGCCGTACTCAAGCAGTAGAGTGCGAAGTTCTCGCTCCGAAGGGCCAGCGCAGCCACTTGCACGGCTACGGCAGCAAGGGCCGCTGCGAAGGCGAAGCCCAGGCGCCGCCCAAGGCGTTGCATAAGCAGGGAAGCCGGTACCGTGCCCAGCGCTGTCCCAAGCACCATAAGCGATACGGGTAAGGTGGCGAGGGACGGGGATGGGGCCAGGCGGGATCCAACGATCCCACCCATGGTGACGGTCATGGAGGACCCCGCCACGAAAACCAGCTGTGCCCCTAGGAGCAGGAGCACATTACGCTGGAGCAAGGCCTTCACGCGTCTTTACTTTCCTGGGCGCTGGCCTGCCGACGAGCCTCCCGGCGACGCATAATGTCGTTCCACAGATCCAGGGAGAACACGTGCGCGAAGATGCCTGCGAGGCTGCCGTCATTGCGGAGGGAGGTGAAGTCCTCCGCGCTCAAGGCGGAAAGTTTCTCCGGGTTCACCGCGCCGTAGCGGGCGATGTCTTCCGAATTTTCGTTCTGATTCCAGGCGACCTGCTGAGAGGCTACGAGATCGAGGGCCTTGAGGCGTTCGCAGAACTGCTTGGTGCGCGTGATCTCCGCGTCGAAGGCCTGCACAAAATCCAGCCGCGGCTTCATGGCCTCGGAGAGCTCGCCATTTTCAAAGAAGGGAATCTCGGGGTTCTCCTGTACCACCTTGGAGGCCCGGTCGATAACCACGGCGAAGCGATCATCGCCGGTGTTCGCCAGGGCTAGGGGGTGGATGCGGAGATAGGCGGGGATATAGACCCCGGGTTCCCACTGCCCTGCCGCATCGACGAAGTAGTTTTCCCCGTCCGTCCCAAGCACCGCAAGGGGGCTCGGCAGCTCGTTGCCCGCGAAAATGATCGGGTAGTGGCGCTGCACGCTGCGGAATTCGCTCATGGCGATGGGCACGGCCTGGGCCTTAGCGGCGAAGGCGTAAGGCGCCTCAATGGGGCTCAGCCCCAGGGCGCCATGGGCCTCTACGGTCAAAAGCTCCGGCGCATCGTAGAGAAAGCGCTTCCCTTCAACGTCCCCAGCCGGGGTCCCTTGATCACTCATAAAACCGACCTTTTTACCAAATGAGAAATGCGGGGTGTTGGAGTCTTCCCCCGCCGTGCGGCGCAGCATAGGCTGGGCACGCAGGCGGAGCAACATGGATCCGTGCATCGCCGCCTAGCTAATCAAGGGATAGGTCATGGACGACGAAACCCCAGCCGCCTTTGCGCGCCAACCCATTGTCGACGCCCAGGGGCGCATTAAGGCCTACGAAATTCTCGAGCGTGGGCCCCAGGCATCAGGGGAAAGACGTAGCGCTCGGGCCCTGCTCTTCTCCCTGGTGGATCACCCGGGCATTGTCCCCGCGGGCTTGCCCCGATTTATCAATGTCCCCCCGGCCCTGCTTTTGGAGCCCCTCCCCCCGGCGGAAGGCCCGGTGGTGCTTGAAGTACTTGAAGACGCGGTGCCATCGCCGGCCCTCGCCGAGGCTCTGGCGGCTCAGCGCGCCCAGGGCTATGCCTTGGCCCTCGACGATTACGCCCTCTCCCCGGAGTGGTTGCCCTTCTTCGGACAGTTCAGCTATCTGAAACTCGAGGTTCCTCGCCTTCGCCTACAGCAGGCCTGGGCCCTTCCGCCCCTCCCCTCGGGCACCCAGTGGATTGGGGAAAAGGTTGAAACCCTCGCCACCCTGCGCGTCCTGGAAGCGCGCGGGGTCCAGCTATTTCAGGGCTATTTCTTTGCCTTTCCCGAGCTCACGCGTCCCGAACCCTTGCCCCAGTGGTCCAGCACCGTTTTGCAGCTGCTGCGGAGGTCGACTTTCGTGCCCTGGCTCGCATTGCCGGCGCGGATCCGACGCTTACCGTTCGCCTGCTTCGGGCTGCGGGGGCCGTGGCCTACGGTCCGCCCGTACGGAGTTTGACGCTCCCCGATGCCATTGCGCGCCTGGGCCTAAGGGCCCTGAAGCGTTGGCTTCAGCTGATGCTGCTCGCCGACGCAGGGACCTTTAGCGAAGTGAAGCTACGGTGGGCCTTGGAACGGGCATGCCTCGCGGCGGCCCTGGGGCCATGGGAGGGACTCGGCGCCGATGAGGCCTACCTTCTGGGATTGTTGAGCAGCGCTGATACGCTCTTTAACCGTCCCTTGGCCGCCGTTCTTGCTGGCCTGCCCCTGGAGATCGACGCCATCCTCGCGGCGCGCGCGGGGCAAGGCCCGGGGGGGGCGCTGCTGGCGACCGTATCGCGCCTTCAGCAAGCGGCGCCGCTGCGCCCCGAGGAGCAAGCTGCCTACGGCGCCGGCTGCGCGGAAGCCGACGCTCTCTACCAGGTACTTAAGGCTGAGGGGGCTCCCCGGTAAGCCACGCTAGCTGCGCCGCGGGTGGAGTCTCTTCCTCCGCAGGGGAGATTTCCCAGGCGCCTGCCGCTGTCGCCAGGGGCACGGGCAGGGTGAGGAGTTCGCCGCGCCGGCCTAGGGTCAGGGACACGGTCTCTTCAGGGGTATGGCGGCGAAGGAGCGGCTCAAGGTCCTTGCTACGCACCAGGGTCCCGGCGAAGGCGAGAAGTTCGTCTTCCGCCTGTAACCCCGCGGCAAAGGCCGGGGCACGACGGTCCACGTCGCGAATGCTCACGCGCCCCCCCTCCTCCCGGAGGCGAGCGCCAAGGGCCGCGGTGGCGGCGCCCTCTTTCAGAGGTTTTCGAGAAAGCGTGAGGCCTACCGTGGCGAGGGCCTCCGCGACGGGCAGAGGCTCCCGTCCGTACACCCATCCTTCGAAGGCCTCGGCGAGCTCGGCGCCGGCTAGGGCGTGAACGCGCGCTTTCATGGCGAGGAAGTCATAGCCTGGCCCACCGAGGGGGAAATCTTCGTAGAGCATGGTCATCAGCGTGTCGAGGCTGGCGCTGCCCGCCGTCGCCTCCCGAAGCCTGAGGTCCAAGACCAGGCCTAGAACCCCGCCCTGGGCGTAGAAGGAAACGCTTTCGTTTCGCTTATCCGGGGTGCGGTCCCGGCCCCGGTGGTAGCCCTTTATCCAGGCCTCCTCGCTGGCCTCGGCCAGGCTTTGCTGCCCATAGCCGGGATGATCGAGCACGTCGTCGACCATCTCCCCGAGCATTTCTAGGAACCGCTTGTCATCCACCAGCTTTGCTCGACGCAGCAGCAGCAGGTCGTAGTAGCTGGTAAGTCCCTCCGCCGCCCAGAGGAGATCGACGATGGTGGGCTGTTCGTAGTCGTAGCGAGCGATGGGCGCAGGGCGGAAGCGCTTAACGTTCCAGGTGTGGAAATACTCGTGGGCAAAGAGGGACAGCAGGCCTTCGTAGCGCTTTTCATCCCAGAACGCCTTGGGATCGGTGTGCACCACGGTGCTGTTGTAGTACTCCGTGCCTCCGCCGAGACCTTCTCCGCTGTGGAGCAGGAACAGGTAGCGATCGGTAGGGAGAGGCGCCGAACCAAAAACGTCCGCGGCGGCGGTCATGAGGGCCGCGACGTCCCTTTTGAGGCGCTCCCCATTGCCATCCCAGGGGCCCTCAATGGCGATCGTGCTGTGAACGGGTCCGGCGGTGAATTCCACGGCGTCAAAGGTGCCGGCTTCGAGAGGACTATCGACTAGGCGGTCGTAGGTCGGTAGCTGCACGGTGACGGGGGCATCGCGGAGCGCTTCGAGGTAAGGAAACACCGCGCCGGGGTTTAGGAACGCATGATTCGCATCAAGGTCCCGGGTGCGATCCTCCAGGGAATTGGCGTAGAGACGGTAGCGAACGTGCAGCTGGCCACTGGGAGGCACGGTGCCCTCCCAGCGACTGGTGCCGCTCCGCGTAAGGGTAAGGCTCTGGCCCTCCCCGTCCTCAAAGGTGAGCTGGCTCACCGTCCCTGCGGGATCGATCACGCGGTAGAGGCCGGTGCGCCATACGGGGAAGCTGAGGGCCAAGGGCGCCCCTGGGGTTAGGCCTTCGAAGTGGCCCTCGATCCAGGCGATCTGGCTGGCGCGCTGGGAAAGATCCACTTCAAAGGTACTGGCTGCGCTCTCCGCCAGGGCCTTGGGGGCGATGCTCAGAGCGCTTAAGGCGCCCAGCAGCGCAAGGGCGTTCACGGGGTTCTTCATTCCGAATCCTCTTCCGAATCGAATTCCGACTCTGTTTCCGGTGTTTCTTCCAGTGCTGGGGAGGCCGACGGGTTAGGTTCCGTACCTGCCCCTAGGGCCACGAACTGCCGGGCTTGGCTGAGCACACTGCCTCGGCCCGTCGCGAGGCGGCGCATGGCGACTTCCCAGGT
>RGAU01000065.1 GCA_009919975.1 Gammaproteobacteria bacterium | reverse complement strand
GCCCATTCCAGGAAAAACCCGCACCCTGATAACGGAGCGCTATCGCTACACGCGAAACTCCAAGGGGGAGGAGCAGCTCTTCGATCTGCAGGCTGACCCGGACGAGCTGATCGATCTCGCTCGCCGTGATCCGGCCCTTAGGGCGTCTTTGCTAGAACAGCTCACCGATGCCCTGCTGGCTGCCGATGATGCGGCCCGGAATACCCCCGTGCGCGCCTAGCCCCAAAGGCACAGCACGCGCATTTCCACGCTGGCGCGCCGGGCCGTCCCGGGCGCGACAGCCGGGTCAAGAAAGGCGCTATGGGGCGTCCAGAAGGGGTCCCCGCGCTCGGCGAGCGCGCTGTCGTAGGTGCGGAAGAGCAGCGTTTCGTCCACGCTCATGCCCGGGAAGGTGTACCACCGATGATCTGCGGCGTGGTCGCCGCGTACGCCGAAGGTTTCGAAGCCGAAACTGCCACCGCCGTAGCTTTCGACCCAGCTCCGCTCAAGATCCCGCTCTGGCACGCTGGCCGCATCGCAGATCGCGAGCGGGGCATCGGCCCGCACGGGCCCCACGTTTCGCCAGAACTGCAGCACCAGGCGCCGGGATGCCCTCCGCACGCAGTCTTCCGGGAGGCCTTCGGACGCTAAAAGGGGGCCGAGGAAGGTCTGATAGGTGCGCTCTGGGTCGCCTATCATGCGGCCATAGTCTTCCGTGAAATCGGAATGGACGAAGTGAATGGGGGCGTAGTCCGCCACCGCCTGTGCCATGGCAGGGTTTCGCAGGATGGCCGGGTAGGGCAGCGCGTGGGTACAGCCCGTAAGCGCCTGGGCCGTTTGGGCAATCTCTCGTCGATGAATTTGGTCGATGGCCGCCTCGTCGGTCCAGTCGGTCACTGCCGAGCGATGGTGAAAAAGGGCAAAGCCGCGCTGCCCCCAACCGTCGTCGTCGTCCAAGCGGGTTGCCGTCAGCGTCAGCGCAGGGTCGGCCCGGCCGTCAAAAATCGGGACTTCGATCTCTTCCCCCAGGTAATTCATGGCGGCCCGACAGGCCAGCGGCAAGGTGGTGTGCATTGGGTCTCCCCCCGGAGAAGCATTATGCGCTTGAGCCTAGCGCGGCCTCGGGCGCGGCGCAAAAGCGTTAGAAGGGTATTCCAAAGGATTCTTTTAGGCGGAATGGGAGGAATGCTAGGGTCGCCGACCCAAGGATTTCAGCAGCAAAAGGCGCGCTCTATGAAACCGGAAACTCTTGCCCTGCACGCGGGCTACGACGGCGACCCCACGACCCACGCGGCGACGGCGCCGATCTACCAGACGACCTCCTATACCTTCGACGATACGAAGCACGGGGCCGATCTCTTTAACTTGGCTGTGCCGGGCAATATTTACACGCGGATCACTAACCCGACCAATGCGGTGCTAGAGGCTCGGGTGGCTGCATTGGAAGGAGGCGTGGGCGCGCTGGCCCTGGCGTCGGGCATGGCGGCCATTCGCTATGCCATCGAGGCCATTGCGGGCGTGGGGGACAACATCATTTCCCTAAGCCAGCTCTACGGCGGCACCTACAATCTGTTTGCCCACACCTTCCCCCGGCAGGGCATTGAAGTGCGCATGGTGGATGGGGATCAGCCGGAGGCCGCCGCTGCTCTTTTCGATGAGAACACCAAGGCCGTGTTCTGCGAGTCCGTGGGGAACCCGAAGGGCAACGTGGTGGATATTGCCCGGTGGGCCGAGGTGGCCCACGCCCACGGCGTTCCCCTCATCGTGGATAACACGGTGGCGACACCGCTTCTGTGTCGGGTGTTTGATCATGGCGCAGACATCGCGATCCACTCCCTCACGAAATACATCGGTGGGCACGGGACCACGCTCGGGGGCGCCATTGTTGATTCGGGGAAGTTTGACTGGACGGCGGATAAGGACCGCTTTGCGGTCTTAAATACCCCCGACCCGAGCTACCACGGGGTGGTGTACACCGAAGCCCTTGGGGCGGCGGCCTACATCGGGCGCTGCCGCGTGGTGCCGCTGCGCAACACCGGGGCCGCCCTGGCGCCCCACAGCGCGTTCCTATTGATGCAAGGCCTGGAAACCCTCGCCCTGCGCATGGAGCGGCACTGCGAAAACGCACTGGCCCTGGCCAAGTATCTGGAAGCGCACGAGGCGGTAACCTGGGTGAACTACGCAGGCCTGCCCACGAGCCCCTACTTTGAGCGCTGCCAGCGCCTCTGTGGCGGAAAGGCCTCGGGGATTATGAGCTTTGGGGTGAAAGGAGGCGAAGCAGCAGGGGCGAAGTTCATCGACGCGCTGAAGCTGATTCTTCGCTTAGTGAATATCGGCGACGCTAAGTCCCTGGCCTGCCACCCGGCGAGCACCACGCACCGTCAGCTGGGGCCCGAGGAGCTCGCCGCCGCGGGGGTGTCTCCGGACATGATCCGCCTTTCCGTGGGCATTGAGCACATCGACGACATCATCGCCGATGTGGATCAGGCCCTTCGCGCCGCCCAAGGCTAGGGAGGGCGCTTACTCCGGCGGCCCCCAGGACACGGGGGCCGTGGGATGAAAGGCCGGGCGCGGTGCGGGACCACGACTCTGCTCGAGGGCGTAGCCGGCACGAAGCACCAGCGCGTCCTGCCCCGCCGTGGCGAGGAAGGACAGGCCCATAGGCACGCCCTCGATGGTTCCGAGGGGGACGGTGAGGTGCGGGTAGCCGGCAATGGCGGCGGCGCTGCCAAGGCCGAGCCAGGCGGGCCACAGATCACCGTTTACCAAGTCCACCGGGGGCGCGAGGGGGCCGGAGGGGGCGATGATAAGCGCAGCGTCGTTCGCCTCGAGCAGCGCATCCAACGTGCCGCCCCGAGCCGCTTGCCGGAGCCGGGCGACCCGCGCCGCATGCTCGTCTGGCTTCAAGGGCCCGAGGGCTTCCGACGCTTCAAAAATATCCTGGTCGAAGCGCGCCAGCTCTCGGCTGGCTTCGGCTTCATTGAAGGCGATGAGGTCCGCGAGGGTTTTCCCTCGAAAGGCCCCCCGAGCACGAGCCAGGTAGGCCTCCATACCTTGGCGAAACTCCGCCTTTAAGACGGTAAAGCTGTCCTCCCCGAGGGCGCGGAGGGGTTGCTCAAAGGCGTCGACGGACACCATCTCTGCCCCTGCTTCCTGGAGCCACGCTTCCGCCTGGGCGAGGCGCGCAAGAATCCTAGGATCTTCCCCAGCGGCAAAGCGCGCCACGACGATGCGGGTGCCGGCGATGCCCCGGGCGAGCTGCTGATAAAAGGCCTGCCCCGGGGCGAGGGCGTCCATCATGAGCGCGGCATCGGCGACGGTTCGGGTCATGGGCCCCGCCGTATCCTGGCTGGCCGCAATGGGTACGATGCCGTCAATGCTCAGCAGGCCGTGGGTAGGCTTGAGCCCTACGATGCCATTCACCTGGGCCGGGCAGATGATCGACCCGTTGGTTTCCGTGCCCAAGGCCAGAGGGGCCAGACCTGCGGCCACCGCTGCCCCGGAACCGGAGCTAGAACCGCAGGGGGAGCGGTCGAGCACGTGGGGGTTGCGCACCTGGCCGCCCACGGAGGACCAGCCGCTGACCGAGTCGTTGGAACGGAAATTGGCCCACTGGCTAAGGTTGGTCTTGCCCAGAATGACTGCGCCCTGGGCCCGGAGGGCGGCCACAACGGGAGCATCTTCCTCAGCGTAGTTGTCTAGGAGCGCTCGGGAGCCGGCAGTGGTGGGAAGGGGGTCGCGGGTTTCGATGTTGTCCTTTACCAGCACAGGCAGGCCGTCGAGGGGTCCGAGGCTGGCCCCGGCCTTGCGCCGGGCATCGCTGGCCGCCGCAGCGGCTCCGGCCTCTGGGTTTAACGCCCTAACGGCTCGTAAGGCGGGTCCCTCCTCATTCACCGTCGCGATGCGACTCGTTAGGGTCGCAAGGAGGGCTTCCGCCGTGAATTCCCCTTTCGCAAAGGCGCTTTGGAGTGTTGCGCCATCGGCGTAGGCCCAGGGTGCGGTGCTCGGGCTGGGCTCAGCGCCCAGGGCTGGAATCGCTGCGCTTAGCATGAGCGCAAGCGCAGCGGGCAGGGAAGGTTTAGCTGCGGGGGTATGAAGTGGCATGGCGCGGTTCTCCCTGAGGGGCCTTTGGCTCACTATGCCGCTCGCGCCGCCCCGGGCAAAGATCAAAAATATAATGCGCAGCATTAAAAGCTGCGGTAAAAAGGAAGCCTAGGATCTCCCGGGGGAGTAAGACCATGGAAGTCACCAACTGCGTTCTACCCAATGGCGAGCAGATGGCCGGATTCCTTAAGAATCCGGAGGAGGGCCCCATCTATATGGTGAACCTCCTGAAATTTAAGGCTCAGGCCGAATATGCCGACGGGCGAGCATCGTCGCTCACGGGGCAAGAGGCCTACGGCCTGTATGCGGAGGGGGTGCGGAAGCTGCTTGAGGCGGTGGGAGGCAGCGTAACCTTCGCGGGGGAGGTATCCCGCCTGACCCTGGGGGAGGTGGAGGAGCTTTGGGATGAGGTTGCCATTGCCTGCTACCCCACCCGGGGCGCCATGCTTCAAATGATGCAGCTGCCTGCGATGGCCGAGATCGCTGCCCACCGCGCGGCGGGGTTGGCGGGGCAACTCAACATCGAGTGCCTTGGGGATCCGTCCTTCGGGGCTACAGCACTCTGAGGCGAAGGCCCCGGGGCTGGGGCGTTCGGTGTGCCTCCGGCAGGGTGCAGATGCGTTCCATGCGCGTAATCGAGCCGTCCGCGTACTCCCAGATTAGGGTCTCGCCCTCAAGGTAGCGCCGGACCACCAGGGGCCCCCAGCCGAAGGCATGGAAATTTAGGATCCCGTCGTCCCAGGTCATGGTGGCTGAAGTGCGTCCACAGAACTCTTGCGATCCCAGGGTGAAGAGAACGCTTCCTTCCGTATCGTTCGTACTCTCTCCCGCCGTGGCATTAGGTCCCCCATCGTGAATCAGGCCAGCGGTGGTGATCACTACCCGGCGGCCGCATTGTTCAATACGCTCCACATGCCCGAGCTTTCCATTGACGGCCTGCCACAGACCGCGCAGATCGGCAGCGTCAGCGCTGAGGGGCTCGCCGCATCCATCAAGAATGGGCAGGGGGAAGTGGTCGTAGCCGCAGCCCGGGGTATTTCCCTTGGGGATGTCTTGAGCCCGCAGTCCTTGCCCGTCGAGGACGGGAAGGGTGCAATAATTCAGCGCCGCGCCATCCCCCGCGAGCGTTTCTGGATTGATAGTGAGGGGTGGTCGAGGAGAGAAGAACGCGAAGGCAAAAGCGGTCAGGGCGATCAGCAAAAGGGCTGTGAGGCTTCGTCTAAGCACGCTCTTCATCGCGCTAGGCTCCTGCGTTTTGATAACCAAGATAATATAATGCCGAACATTAGATAAGATTGCCCTCCAAGATTGGGGGCTAGGGGAGGGGCGATGAAAAAAGTGCTGACGGCCGTGCTAGGGTTCTTCGCCGTGCTCTTTGTATCCTACGGCGTGCGCTGGCTGGCGTTTCCGGGCGGGATTGCTCCCGACTTTGGCCTTCAGTTGGGTGATGGGCTCGGCCTGAGTTCCCTTCTGGGAGATCTTGGTGCGTTCTTTTTGACCCTCGGCCTCTGCCTGGCAGCGGCCCTGCTTACCGGTAGACGCTTGTGGTTTTACCCCCCGGCCATGCTTCTTTTGTTTGCGGCGCTAGGGCGGACCCTTGCTTGGCTCCTCCATGGCGCGGCCTTCGCGGTTCCCATGATCGTCGTTGAGCTACTGGTGGGCGGTCTCATCCTCCTTGGGGCCCGCACCCTAGCCGAGCGCGACTGAACCATGAGGCACCTCTGCTGGATTTTTCGCTCCCTACCCCTTGCTGGGGCGCTGCTTCTGGGCGCCGCTGTCGCAGTGGCCGTCGAAGGCCCCCGGCCCAACATCGTTTTTGTTCTCGCTGATGACGTGGGCTTTACGGATATCGAACCCTACGGCAGCGAGATCCGTACCCCCACCTTAAGGGCTCTAGCAGAGGAAGGGCTGCGCTTTTCCAATTTTCATACCGCGGCCAACTGCGCGCCGTCCCGGGCCATGCTTCTGACGGGGGTCAATAATCACCTGGCCGGGGTGCCGAACATGGGTTACCACACCTACTTGGCCGGTAAATGGCATCTGGGATCGGCGCCGGATCAGCGGCCTAGCGCGCGGGGCTTTCAACGGACCTTCGCGCTCATGGACTCCGGGGCGGACAACTGGGAGCAGCGGCCTTACCTGGCGATCTATGACGAGGCGAACTGGTTCGCCGACGGGGAGCGCACCTCCTTGCCGGAGGATTTTTACTCCTCTGAGTTTCTCGTCGATAAGACCCTGGAGTTTATCGAAGACGGATTGGGTGACGGCCAGCCCTTCTTTGCCTACCTGCCTTTTCAGGCGGTGCACCTGCCCGTGCAGGCGCCGCGGGAGTACACGGAGCGTTACCTGGGGACCTACGATGGGGGGTGGGACGCCCTTCGCGAGACGCGCCGTGAGGGGGCTCAGGCCTGGGGCGTGATTCCCCCGGAGGCGCCCATGGTGCGCATGGAGAGCACAGCGGACTGGGATGCCCTGGATGGGGAGCGGCAGCGCTTCGAGGCCAAGCGCATGGCCGTGTACGCCGGCATGCTTGAAGCCATGGATTTCCACCTGGGCCGCCTCGTGGCCTTCCTTAAGGCACGGGGTCTTTACGAAAACACCATCTTCGTTTTTACCTCCGACAATGGTCCGGAAATGCGGGGGCCTTCTAATCCTCACGGGGTTATCGCCTCGCGCATGGCGGCGGATCTGGGCTACGACCAAAGCTACGAGCGCCTAGGGGAGCGGGGCAGCTACAACAGCATCAGTCCCAGCTTCGCCAGCGCCGCCGCCAGCCCCTTTGCCTACTACAAGTTTCACGTGGGAGAGGGGGGAATGCGGGTCCCCCTGATCATCACCAATGTCCCTGGACAGGACCGTGGGGCGGTCGTCGAGGCCTTCAGTTGGGCAACGGATATTGCCCCCACGCTGCTGGCAGCGGCCGGGGTGTCGCCCCCGGAGGGGCGCTTTGGCGGACGCCCCGTGTTGCCCATGAGCGGCAAGAATTTGCTGCCCGTGCTTCGGGGAGAGGCCTCCGCCGCCTACGGAGCCGAGGAAAGCATCGGCTATGAACTAACCGGCCACGGCGTGCTCTTCCAGGGCGCCTACAAGGCGCAGCGCCATGCGCCCCCGGTTGGAGAGGGGCGCTGGGCACTCTACAACATCGTCCAGGATCCCGGGGAGACGAAGGATCTCAGCGCCAAAGAGCCGGAGCGTCTTGCGCGCATGGTCGCCGCCTATGAGGCTTTTGAGGCAAGCCACGGAGTTCAGCCCCTTCCCTCAGGCTATTCCCAGGTCGGCCAGCTTGCTTCGAACCTGTTTGTGTCCCGTCTTCAGGAGCCGCTTCTGACGGTTCTGCTCACGGCATTGGTATTGCTGGCCGCTGCCGGGTGGCTGCGGCGGGGGCGCTCGGCCTAGGCGAGGCGGAGGCTATCGAGAATCGCTTTGGCCACGCCTAGGGGTGCCCCTTCCTGCACAAAGTGGCCGCCTCCAGGGATTTTCCGGTGGGGCCGGCCCTGGGCGCCGGGGATACGATGCAAAAAGTCTCCTTCGCTACCCCGGGTGATGGGGTCGTTGTCTGCAAAGGCGCAGAGCACCGGTTTTTGAAAGCGCTCGAAAAAGGCCCAGGCCTCGCCCTGAGCGGTCGTTGACGGGGCGCTGGGCAAAGTGGGTACCTGGCGCGGCATGGCGCGTACCCCCATTTTGTAGCGCGCATCGGGAAAGGGGGCCTCATAGGCTCGGGCACGCGCCGTGGGAAAGGGATTGACGGTCCCCAAGCGGTTCATGAAAACCTTCATGGCCTTGGATGCGGCGCTTTGCTGGTCCAGCATCAGGGACATGAGCATGCCCACGGGAGGGTTCACCGTCTCCCAGCACCATTTTTGCCAATAGGCGAAGCTTTCCGCGGGGTGGCGATCGCCGCCCATGCGGGTAAGGGCGCGTTGCATCCCGAGCAAGCTCGGCGTGGGGGCCTCCTCCCAGAAGCGCGCCACCCGCTCGGCGACCTCATCGGACACCGTGGGGTTGTGGGGTAGGCCGGTGTTGGAAAGCACGACGCGTTCGAAGCGATCCGGCGCCCGGGCCACCAGCCTAAGGCCGATAAGCCCTCCCCAGTCCTGCCCAAATAGGGTGAGGCCTCGAAAGTTATGGGCCTCGAGCCAGGCGCTCATCCAGTCCACCTGGCGCTCGTAGCTGTAGTCCGCAAGCGCCGCGGGTTTGTCGGACTTTCCGTAGCCGGGGAGGTCCGGGGTGAGGACGCGAACCCCAGCAGCGGTGAGGTGGGGGATGACATTGCGATAGAGGTAGCTCCAGGCTGGCTGGCCATGGAGGCAGAGCGCGATGGGTCCGTCCCTTGGCCCTTCATCCAGGTGATGAATGCGAAGGGCCGTTCCGTCCTCCGTGTGAATCTCCGTGTAATGGGGCGCGAAGGCGTATTCCGGGAGGTTCTCGAAGCGGGCGTCGGGGGTGCGAAGGATTTCCATGGCGGCGCTCCAGCGCGGGACGGTGTTGGATAAAGTAATGTTGAACATTATGATTAAGGCCAAAAGAACACAACGGGGCAACGGGGGATCGCATGAAATTTTCTAAGGGGCGGGGGGCCTTGCTCGCCGTGCTGCTGCTTGCCGCCGGCGCCTATCTTTTTCGCATCGAGCTGATGCTCGCGGGCATGTCCCTCGCGTCGGAGCGACGCACGCCCACGGGCCCCACGCAGGAGGTGCCCTGGGCGCGGGCGCCGGCGGCGGAGCGCAGTGCCGATCCTCGGCCCAACGTCGTGCTGATCGTGGCTGACGATTTGGGGTGGAATGATCTCAGCTTTAACGGTGGCGGCATTGCTGGGGGCTCCGTGCCCACGCCCCATATCAATGGCCTCGCGGCCGCGGGGGTGAACTTCGTGAATGGCTATGCCGGGCAGGGGACCTGCGCCCCCTCCCGGGCCATGCTCATGACCGGCCGCTACGGATCGCGCTTTGGCTTCGAGTACACCCCCACGCCGGCGGGCATGAGCACCGCATTGAAGATGATGATGGGGAACAGCAATCCTCCTGCCTACTGGCCCGAGGTGTCCCGGGATGTCCGCTACGAAGAAATGGGCCTTCCTGCGGAGGAAGAGAGCCTGGCGGAGGTGCTGAAGGCGGAGGGCTACTACACGGCGCACATTGGGAAGTGGCACCTGGGCCGGGAGAACGGCAGCGCGCCTCAGGATCAGGGCTTTGATCAGAGCTTGCTTATGGCCTCGGGGCTCCATGGCGATCCCGAAGACCCCGCCATCGTGAACGCCAAGCTCGACTACGATCCCATCGATAAGTTCCTCTGGGCCGGGATGAAGTACGCCGCCAGCTATAACGGGGGTCCGGCCTTCCGGCCGCGGGGTTACCTCACCGAGTACTACACGGATGAGGCGGTGAAGGTCATTGAGAACAACCGCGACCGCCCCTTCTTTCTCTACCTTGCCTATTGGGCGCCGCACACTCCGCTCCAAGCCCTCCGGAAGGACTATGACGCCCTGGCGCACATCGCGGATCACACCGAGCGCGTCTACGCCGCCATGATTCGGGCTTTGGATCGGGAAGTGGGTCGGGTGCTCGGCGCGCTTGAGGCCCAGGGGCTTGCCGATAACACGGTGGTAATCTTTACCTCCGATAACGGCGGGGCCGGGTATGTAGGCCTTGATGATCTGAATAAGCCCTATCGCGGCTGGAAGATCACCAATTTCGAGGGCGGCATTCACGTGCCCTTCTTTGTGCGCTGGCCCGCGGGTTTACCTCAGGGAACAACCTTTGAGGCGCCGGTGCATCACTTCGATATTTTCGCTACCGCTGCGGAAGCCGCCGGGGCGGTGCTTGCGCGCCCGATTGATGGCGTAAGTCTCCTGCCCTTCGCCCGGGGGGAGCGCGTTGCAGAGCGTCCCCACGAAACGCTCTTCTGGCGGGCCGGGGCCTATCGCACGGTGCGCCATGGGGATTGGAAGCTCGCAGTCGATCCCATCATCCAGCAGACCTGGCTCTTTGATTTGGCCCACGATCCGGGGGAGCGGCACAACGTGGCCGCCGACCATCCCGAGGTAGTGGCGGGGCTGAAGGCGCGCTTAGCCGCGCATGATGCGGAGATGGTGCCTCCCCTATGGGACTCGGGCATGGTGACGCCAATCAACGTTGATAAGCATCTCCGGCAGGCGCAAAGCCCGGAGGACACCTACGTCTACTGGCATAACTAGGGCGCGCTGAGCAGGCCCGTAAGGCTCTCGATGAGCGTCGCCAGGTAAGCTTCAGCCGCCGGTCCCTGGAAGGCTCTGGGCTGGCGGGCGTGGCGAGCCATGGCGGCGGCGCAGAACACCACGGCCATCTCCATGCGTTGGCGATAGCGGCCTTCGTCAAGGTGGGCAAGGGCAGCCCGAAGCCGTTGTCCAAGAACCTTGCCCCCTTCGCCCCCGCCGCCGTGGCGGTGCACAAGGCTCAGAGCGGAGCCCTCCTCGAGGGTAAGCTCGAGGCTGAAGGCCTTGATGTACCGCCGAAAGCCCGCATTTTCCTGCGCTAAACGGAAGGTGGGGTCCACCATGAGCGTTGCCAGGGTCGCCAGCTTAGGATTCGACTCCCTCGCTAGCACCGCCGCCAGCGCTTCGGCTCGCCGCTGCCGCACCTGCTCTGAGCGTTCCTCGTGAATGGCGTCGATGAGGCCCTGCAGGCTTTTGAAGTGGTATTGAAGAGCCGATTCGTTCTTCTGTTTCGCTGCTGCGACGATTTGTCGAATGGTGACGTTTCCCAGGCCCCGGGTCGCCATGAGGCGCTCCGCAGCCTGCATGAGCGCCCGGCGCGTGAGGGCGCCCCGGGCTTTTCGATGGTCGGTTTTTTCCTGCTGGCTCATGGGGCGCGTCTCGCAATCTCCCTTTCCACACGCCACAGTCTATCCTGTCCCCAGCAGGCGTAGACGCCCGGAAGGCTCCCCCCGCTTACCCGGAAGCTGGGAACGCCCCAAAGCTGTTCGCCTTTAAGCGCCTGGAGATTGTCCTCAAGCACCGCTTCCCAATCGTGATTCTTTGCCTCGGCGGTAAGCGCCTCCCAGGAGAGCCCCGCTTCCGCGGCCACCCGCTGAAGGCCCTTCTCTTGGGTGATGTCGACGCCTTCCATCCAGGCGCCCCGGAGGTAGGCCGTGACGAAGGGAAGGCCCCGGCCCAGGGCCTCAGCGCCGGGGAAGAGGGCAAAGGCCCGGGTGACGGGCTCGCCAAAGGGATCAACGATGCGGCGAAGGGGCGTGCCATACCAGCGTCCCTCGCGAGCGGCGTCCGTAATGATGTAGCGCTGCTTGGGCAGAGGATTGGGCACGCCGCGCATCATCATGGGCATGACGGGGCGGAGGGAAAGGGTTGCGCCGGTGCGCTCGAGCAGCGCGCACACCCGGGCATGGCCGATGGCCGTGTAGGGACTGCGCAGGGACGGAAAATACTCCAGGGTTACGGCGCTGGCGTTTTCGCAGG
>RGAU01000064.1 GCA_009919975.1 Gammaproteobacteria bacterium | reverse complement strand
GAACTCGTGATCTCGAACCTGCTTCAAGATATCCGCATAGCCCGCCTCGTCGACCTGAAAGGCGGTGCCGCATTTGGGGCAGCTGATGGCTTGCATGGGGACTCCTTCCAATGAGGCTGAGAAGAAACTTTGTCATGGAAGTATAGGGGCCTAATGAGGTCGCGAGGGCTCGAATGAACTTAAACCATTCACCTTTACCGCGCCCTGCCAAAAAACCGTCGCCAACTTCACGAAAGTTCACGGGCTTATAGGATTATTGATCCTAAAAAATAGGGTTTCCCCTAATAGCCCACCGCGGGCGGTACGGTAGATGATTGATGTCCGATCAAAAGTACTGGTGAGAAGGACCTCCCGCCTTGGGTCAGCGCAGCGGAAATTTGGATGGCTTTCTGGGCTTAAGCCCCCTAGCTCCCTATCTGGTGGGTTCCGGGGAACGGGCTCAGGCCCGGGCCCTGAGCGGTCTTCCTCATGCCCAGGCCTTCCTGAATCTTCGCGCCCGCGGTCATTCCCAGCCCGCCTTCGCAAGCACCCGGCGCGGCCAGCGCGCCTACGAAACCCTGGGTCCGCGATCGGGGATCGAGAACCGGTCGGGGGGCGCCCTCCAGGATGACCCGCAGGCTCGGGAGCGGGCCTTTCGGAAAACCCTAGGGCTTAGCCTCTCAGACCCGCTGACGGAAGCGGCGCTTCAGCACGCCTATCGCCGGGCCTTGCAACGCGCCCACCCCGATACCGGCGGCTCCCCAGAGGCGTTCCACGCGGTGCAGGAAGCCTATCAGGGCCTCCGCGCCCGCTAGTGCCCCTGGCACCTCCGCCCTGCCCCCGCCATGATGGCTCTGACTTAAGCGACGGGAGGGCTTCCATGGACACCCCGGACTTCGATCACTACCCCACGGCGCGGCGCGTGGACGCGATCACTCTTCTGCCCCTGGGCCTCGAAGTGCACTGGGATGACGGGGCCATCACCACCCATCACGCCCTTTGGCTCCGGGAGAATGCGCCGGACCCGAAAACCACGCACCCGGACACCCGCGAGCAAGCCCTTCAGCTGGTGGACATCCCCGAGTATCTCCGGGTCCACAGCGCCAGCCCCTCCCAAAGCGGGGGGCTGTCCGTGCGCTTTTCCGATGGCGCCGAAGCCCAGTATCACCCGGGCTGGCTTCGGGCCTACGCCCCGGAAACCCAGGAGGCCCCCTTTGCCCTGCCCCCGCGGCAGCTTTGGACCGGGGAGCGCCTTGCCGCCCTGCCCCGCTTTTCCGCCGAGGCCGTCGACCATGATCCTGAGGCCTTTGAAGCCTACTGTGAGGCGCTCCATAGCCTCGGCTTTGCCATCCTGGAGGGGGTGACGCCGAAGCCGGGGCAAGTGGAAAGGGTCGCCCAGCGCCTAGGCCCCCTGCGCGAATCGAACTTCGGCCGCATCTTTGACGTACGCACGGCGACGGAGCAGACCTCCAACGCCTATACGGCCATGGCCCTGCCCGTGCACGCTGATCTGTGCACCCGGGAGCACATGCCCGGGCTGCAATTTCTTCACTGCTTAGAGAACACCACGGTGGGGGGCGCCACCCGCCTCACGGACGGCTTCCAGCTGGCCGAGACCCTACGCGAGGAGGATCCCCGCGCTTTCGAAACCCTCAGCACCGAGCCCCTACTCTTTGCCAACAAGGCAGAGGATTCGGACTATCGCTGGGAGGCGCCCCTGATCGGCCTCGATGCCAAGGGCGCGCTCCAGGAACTGCGCTTTTCCCCCTGGCTTCGGGGGCCCCTGAGCACAGACCTAGAAACCACGGATCGGATCTATCGCGCCCTCCGCGCCCTCTTCCGCCGCGCGGAAGCCCCCGGCGCCTTCCTGCGCTTCACCCTGAAGCGGACCTCCGGAAGCAGCTCGGGATGATGCTCGAGAAGATGCAACAGCTTCACTAAGGCTAGGGGAGGCTGCGCTTTTCCCGTCTCATAGCGAGAAAAGGCGTTTACCCCTCCCCCAAACACGGCCGCCGCCTCTCGCTGCCCCATCCCAAGCTTCCGCCGGACGCGCCGAATGAAATTTGGGTCGCAAAACTGCTGATTTACCTGCCGTTGGAAGGCCGTCATGGCTTCGAGCAAGCGCCGCGATGCCCCTTCCTCCAGCACCGCCTCATCACAGATCGAGCAAAAGGCGCCCCCCACTTTAGGCAAACGCAATTCCTGGCCCTTATAGCGGTAGGGCATAGCCTTCCTACCCTTCACAAGCACGCCGGATTCACAGCTTGGACACTGCATGCTCATCGCTCCTTGAAGGAAAGGATTAACACTTCATCGGTGACGGTAAGCTTCACGTAAAGGCCCCCAACTCCAGACTCAGGTCTATAGACGTCCTGCCACAATCGATGATTGTTGTAGGCAGTCATACTTTTGTAGAAGTCCCTCGCTTTAAGCGTCCTCAAAATTTCGAGCATGTTGTCGAAATCAAGGCCTAACGCTGCTGCGCCATTAAGTGCGGACCATGTGGACCGAACCTTTCCCGCAAGCGTTAATTCCTGGATTTTCAATAAGGACACATGGGGCGTTCCCTTTTCCATAAAATAACCTACTTGGTTTTCTGGAAAAACCCTGACTGCCTGCGTAATCGGCAACGAGTCCGGACAGGAAAGGAGCGATGGTCGCCTAAGGGAGAGGTGAACTTTGTGCGCGTTGTTGTTGGAGAGTTGTAGGAAACGTGACTCGAGGGGCATCCGCTCGTACGCCGGAGCCTTAATGCAACGCCCGCGCCGGCAACACCTGGCTGGCGCGCCAGGCGGGATAGGCCGCGGCGAGCACCGTGGCCACCGCGGCGGAGAGGCTAACCAGCCAAGGAAGGAGAAGGAAAAGAGCTGCTCCGCCAGAGCCAGAAACGCCCCGGCATTTTCCGCAAGGCCGTAGCCGAGGGCGGCGCCGAGGGCGCTCCCGGCGCCGCCGAGGATGGCGCCCTGGGCGAGGAAAATCTGGGCGATGTGGCGCCGGCTTGCCCCCTGGGTCATGAGCATGGCGATGGCGCCGCGCTTTTCATCGACAAGGCGCGTCAGGCTCGCGATCAGGTTAAAGAGCGCCACGGCGATGATCAGCCCCACCACGAGCCCCATCATGCGGCGCTCGAGGGCGACCGCGGCAAAGAGAGCCCCATAGCGATCGGTCCAGGGGGCGAGCTGGACCCCGGCCCCAAGCTCCCCTTGCCAGTGCGCCACGAAAGCTGGCGCGCTTTGGGGGTCGTCTAGGGCCAGGCGGTAGCTCGTGGTGAGGTCCAGCCCCGCGGCGGCCACGCTGTCTTCGCCCACGACCAGGAGGGTCTGATCGACCTCGGCGCCAAAGCTGAAATACCCCGCCACCCGCAGGGGCACGGGGCGGATCTGGAGCCGCGTTCCCACCGCCTCGGGAATTAGGGCCGTCAAGGTATCCCCGGGAAACACCCCCAGGCGGGCCGCAAGGCCTCGGCCTAGGCGCGCCTCCCCTGCCCCAAGGGGCGTGGCCTCGGCCTCCCCCAGACCGAGGGGAAAGGCCTCCCAGGCCTCCGAGGAAAAGCCCTGGAACTCCCCGGGCTCGGCCCGGCCGCCGAGGGAAAAGAGCGCCGGAGTGGCAACGAAGGGCACCAGGGCCCGCACCCGGGGATCGCCCCTCAGGGCCGCCCGCTGCGCAGCCCCGAGGGGAACTTCACTGGTGATCATGACGTGGGGCGTGGCCTGAAGTAGACGCCCCTGGAGCGTGCTCTGAAAGCCCTGCATCACCGAGAGCACGGCAAGCAAGGCCGCCACCCCAAGCACGAGCCCGGTAACGCTGAGCACGGCCAGCAGGGACCAGCCCCGCCCGCGGCCGAGGGCGTGGAGAAAGCGCCAGCCTACCCAGGCGCTGAAATTCATGGCGCAGCCAGCCCCGTCAACGCTTCGTCCTTGAGCTGCCCGCTTTCCAAGCGCAGGCATCGGTCAAGGCGCGCAGCGAGGGACAAATCATGGGTCACCACCACCAGCGCCGTGCCCTGCTCTTCCCGCAGGGCCAGCATGAGATCGATCATCTGGTGCGCCGTGGTGGGATCCAAGTTCCCCGTGGGCTCATCGGCCAGGAGCACGGCGGGCTTACCCACCAGGGCCCGAGCCAGCGCCACCCGTTGCCGTTCCCCGCCTGACAAGGCCCCGGGGCGATGCTGGGCCCGGGCCCCTAGGCCCACGGCAGCAAGGAGCCGGGCGGCCTCCGCTAGGGCTTCGCCCTTGCCCAGGCCCCGAATGAGCAAGGGCATGGCCACGTTTTCCAGCGCCGAGAACTCCGCCAGCAGGTGATGAAATTGGTAGACGAAGCCGAGGTGGCCGTTACGCGCAAGCGCCCGATCCCCGTCGGAAAGCGCGAAGGGATCCACCGTGCCCCAGCGCACCGTCCCCGCATCGGGGCGATCCAGGGCCCCCAGCAGGTGCAGCAGCGTGCTCTTCCCCGATCCGGACTGGCCAAGAATGGCAAGGCGCTCCCCAGCGGCAACCGTTAGGGACAGATTCTCCAGCACGGTTAGGGCCCCGGTGGCGCCCTCCCGGTAGCGACGCCCCAGCCCTTCAGCGGTGAGCACCGGTGCGGCGTTATTCATGACGAAGGACCTCCTGCGGAGCCAGGGCATCGGCGCGCCGCGCCGCCAGCGTAATGGCCAGCGTCGCCAGGGCGCCGGCGACCGCCGCCACGGCCAGGCAATCGCCCAGGGCCGGGGCCACGGGCAGATGGTGAACGAAGTAGGCCCCCATAAGCGGCGCCCCCCGAAGCTCGGAGATCCAGGCCACCAGGGCCGGCGCCCCTGCGCAGAGGACCAGCCCTCCTAGCACGCCCGCGAGGATACCGCCCCCAGCCACCAAGGCTCCGTGCCAGCGGAAAACCGCGCGAAGCTGGGCGCCGCCCAGGCCCAAGGAGGAGAGCATGGCGAGGGCGGCGCTTTGCTGGCGGATGGCCATGAGCACCATGGCAATAAGGTTAAAGGCAGCCATGGCCACGAGCAGGGTCAGCACGAGAAAAAGCATCTTCTTTTGCACGGCGATGGCCTCGAAGAGGGCCCCGTAGCGATCCCGCCAATCGCTGAAGCGAAAGGTACCGCTTGCGGCCTCCGGGAGGGCCGCAAGGGCCGCCTCGACCTGGGCCCGGTCCTCCCCCACGGCAAGCACATCCCGAACTCCGAGGCGCAGGCTCCGCGGGCCCCCGCGGCGCGCCAGGGCGCGCACGTCATCGAGATGCGCCAGCAGGGTTTGCCCGTCGAGGAGCGTCCCCGTTTCCAGAAGCCCAAGAACCGTGACCGTGCGCTGCACGGGAAAGGCCCCGGCCAGGGTCAGGCGGAGATTGGGCACCACCAGGGTCAGCGAGTCCCCCGGGACCAGCGCGAGGCCCCGGGCCAGCTCGGCGCCGAGGAAGACCCCAAAGGCCCCGGGGCGGAGCCTCTCTTTCTGCTGAGGGGTGAGGCCACTCAGGCCCCCGGCCCCTGGCGCCACGCCGAGCACCTGCACGGGGCGGCTTTGGGTGCGCATCCCCGCTTGGGCAACGAGGGCCAGCGCACCGAGTTCCTCGAAGGGTTCCACCCCTTCAATACCCGGTAGCGCCGCGAGCGCCTCCAGGTAGGCCGCCGGGTCCACGCCGTAGCCCTCCACCACCAGCTGGGGAACGGCCCCAAGCACCTCCTCCCGAAGGGCGCGCTCAAAGCCATTGGCCACGGACAAAACGAGCACCAGCACGGCCACGGCGAGAGCGATTCCCCCGGCGGCGGCGACGGTCACAAAGGATAGGAAGGCCCCCTCGGGGCGAAGAAAGCGGGCCGCGAGGAAGCGCGGAAGATTCACAAGCGCCTAGGACTGATCGAAGGCGTCGTAGCCAAGCTCCGCCGCCTGCCCGCTGCGCACGCCCTTGGCCTTCACCGGGGTTTTCTCCACGCAGCGGCTGGGATCATTGCCGCAGAGGCTGCAGGTGCCCGCGCCATCCACCTTATTGAGGCCCCCGCAGGTGCCGGCGATGGGCGCCCGGCCAAAGGTCACCCCCACGGCCATGGCCGCCACCAGGGCCAGCATGAACAGAAAGGCGAAGACCAGCTCGAACATGGGCGCGTTACCCCTCGTCAGTTCCCAAGGCCTCGAAGGCCGCGTTGGCGCGGCGCTCGAAGCCCTCACCGTCGTAAAGGATAAACAAAACCGGGAGCGTCTGCCTCTCCGCGAGGGCCAGCCCCGCCTCCGGCCCCAGCACGTTCATGGCCGTGGCCCAGGCGTCGGCCCAGAGCGCTTCCCGGTGAGCAACGGTAACGGAAGCCACGCGCTGAGGAATGGGATAGCCCGTGCGCGGATCGATGGTGTGGGAGTAGCGCACGCCATCGGCCTCGAAGAAATTGCGATAGTCGCCGCTCGTGGCCAGGGAAAGGTCCTTCAGGGGAAGGGCCTCCTGCACGAGGCCCCGGGCCGAGGGATCGGGCACTTCCACCCCAATGCGCCAGGGCACGCCCCGATCGTTCACGCCCCGAGCCCGCACCTCCCCGCCGATATCCACAAGGTAGTTTCCAAGCCCCGCTTCCCCGAGCACGGCGGCCAGCACATCCACACCATAGCCCTTGGCCAGAGCCGACAGGTCCACCTCCACCCCCGGAGCCGTGCGCTGAAGGCTGGGGGGATCGGCGCGCACCACCAGCTTGCCAAAGCCCACCCGGGCCTGGGCCTCGCCAATGGCCTCCGCCGAGGGGGGCACTGCCCGGCGCTCCCCCACCGCACCGAAGCCCCAGAGATCAATCAAGGGCCCCACGGTGACATCAAAGGCTCCGCCGCTCGCCGCGCTCACGGCCTGGGCCGCGGCGACCACGGTGGCGAAGGCCGGCTCAATGGGAAAGGGCTCGAGGCTTTCGCCGTTGTTGAATTGGGAGATGGTGGCCTGGGGATCCCAGGTGGACATGCTGGCGTTCACGGCGACGAGCGCATCTTCGAGCTGGGTCTTCACCGCAGCCGGCGCCGGCGCCCCGCCCTCCGCGAGGTAGGAGACGCGCCAATAGGTGCCCATGGTTTGCCCCTGGAGCGTGACCTTGTCCGGGGCGCCCTCGCAGGCCCCAAGGGCAAGGACCGCCAAAAGTCCCAGCGTGCGAATCCAAAGTGTGCGTATCCAAAGCGTGCCGTTCACCGCTACTCTCCTTCGCCAAGCTGCCCGCGCCTACCCTCGGTGCCGCGGGCGCCACCTTAGCGAAGCTGGTGGAAAATTACTGCCCAAAAAATAGGAGACCGTCATGCTGGAAGCCCCCCTCCCCTATGAAGTCGATGGCAAGGCCTTCGAGGGCCTCCTGGTCCGCCCCGAGGCCTCGGACACCCCGAAGGCCGCCGTCGCCGTATGCCACGCCTGGGGGGGGCGGGATGGCTTCTCCGAGGGCATGGCCCGACGCCTCGCCGCCGAGGGCTATCTGGCCTGCGCCCTCGATGCCTACGGCGCCGGCGTACGGGGCACCACCCCGGAGGAGAACCAGGCCCTCATGGCCCCCCTCGTCGCCGATCGGGCGGCCCTCTTCCGCCGCCTCACCGCAGGCCTTGAGGCGCTGCGCGCTCAGCCCGATTGCGACCACGCCGTGGCGGCCATCGGCTACTGCTTCGGCGGCCTCTGCGTGCTCGACCTGGCTCGGGGCGGCGCGGGACTCCGCGGCGTGGTGAGCTTCCATGGCCTGCTCCACGCCCCGGACCAACCACTGGGGGCTGGGGATGACGCCTCGATTCTCGTACTCAATGGCCACGACGATCCCATGGTGCCCCCGAGCGCCGTCCTCGCCTTTGCCGAGGAGATGACCCTGGCTAAGCGGGATTGGCAGCTCCACGACTACGGCGGCGCGCTTCACGCCTTTACCGTGCCCGAGGCCAACGCCCCGGAGGCCGGGGTGGCCTACCACCGGAAGGCCGATCGGCGAAGCTGGGCCAGCGCCACGGCCTTTCTTCGCGAAGTCCTCACCCCCGAGGGCTAGCGGGGGCAAGGTCCGGTGCTAGACTAGCCGCTGCCTTTACTCAGGGGAGAGAGAAGACGCTATGGCGCTCGTACTGAACGAAGATCAGTCCTTTATCCAAGCCACCGCCGCAGAATTCTGCGCCAGCAAGGCGCCCACCACGGCCTTCCGGGCCCTCCGGGAGAACCCGGGCCCCGCGGGCTACGACGAAGGCACCTGGCAAGCCATGGTGGAGCTTGGCTGGACCGGCATCACCCTGCCGGAGGCCGTGGGCGGGACCGACTTCGGCTGGCAGGCCATGGGCACGATCCTCGAGCAAACGGGGCGCCACCTCGCCGCCTCCCCACTCCTGAGCTCCGTGGTGCTGGGCTCCAGCGCCCTGGCCCTCAGCAGCAATCGCGCCCTCGCCGACGCCCTGCTGCCCGAGGTGGTGGAAGGGAAGATCCGTCTGGCCCTCGCCCTGGAGGAAAGCCCGCACCATCAGCCCTACGGCGCCGCCCTCACGGCCACGGCGAAGGGCGATGCGGTGCAGCTAAAGGGCGAGAAGCGCTTTGTGATCGACGGCGGCAGCGCCGAGCAAATCATTGTGGTGGCGCGGGAAAGCGGCGCCCCGGGGGATCGGGACGGCCTCGGCCTTTATCTCGTGCCCCGGGAGGCGGGCATCACCGCCACCGCAGAGAAACTCGCCGACTACCGGGCCTACGCCCGCCTAACCATCGACGCCACGGTGGACGCCAGCCAGCGCCTCGGCGACGCAGACCTGCTAGACGCCGTTCTCGACCGGGGGCGGGCCGCCCTGGCCGCGGAAATGCTCGGGGGCGCACAGGCGGCCTTCGACCAAACTATTGCTTACCTAAAGGAGCGCAAGCAGTTCGGCCAGGTCATTGGCAGCTTCCAGGGCCTAAAGCATCGTGCCGCCGATCTCTTCGGGGAAATCGAGCTGGCCCGCTCCACGGTCCTCGATGCCCTGGCGGCCCTCGATGAAGGCCGGGACGATGCAGCCCTCGCCGTATCCCTGGCCAAGGCCAAGGTCGGCGAAGTACTCCACGCCGTGAGCTGCGAAGCCCTGCAAATGCATGGCGGCATCGGCATGACCGACGAATTCGACATCGGCTTCTACATGAAGCGCGCCCGGGTACAGGAGCAGCTGCTGGGGAATCAAACCTTCCACCGCAGCCGCTACGCGGCCCTCGCCGGCTACTAAGGGAGGCGCACCATGAAGCTCGCCTTCACCCCCGAGGAAAACGCCTTCCGCGACGAGGTCCGGGCCTTCTTTGCCTCGGCCCTCACGCCGGAGCTGGCCCACGCCGGGCGCCACATGACCAGCGTCTACTCGAGCAAGGAACACGCCCTGGCCTGGCAGAAAATTCTCTATGACCAAGGCTGGCTCGTGCCCAGCTGGCCCGAGGAATACGGCGGCTGTAACTGGTCCCTCACCCAGCGCTATATCTTTGCCTGCGAACGGGCCCGGGCGAAGCCCCCGGCCCTTTCCCCCATGGGCCTATCCATGCTTGGGCCGGCCCTCCTGGGCTGCGGCACGGAGGCGCAGAAGCAGCACTACCTGCCGCGCATCCTTCGCGGGGAAGACTACTGGTGCCAGGGCTACTCCGAACCCCAGGCGGGCTCCGATCTGGCCACGCTGCAATGCAGCGCCGTGCGCGATGGCGACCACTACATCCTGAACGGCACGAAGATCTGGACCACCCACGCCCAGTACGCCACGCACATGTTCTGCCTCGTACGCACGGGCACCTTCGATCGCCCGCAGAAGGGTATTACCTTCCTGCTCCTTCCCATGGACGCGGAAGGCATCACCATCACTCCCATTCGCTTTGTCTCCGGCGCCGCGACCCAGGCCCAGGTGTTCTTTGACAACGTGCGGGTGGATGCGAGCCAGCGCGTGGGCGAGGAAAACGACGGCTGGACCGTCGCCAAGTATCTCCTTGAATTCGAGCGCGGCGGCGGCGCTTCGGCCCCGGGGCTTCTGGAGGGTGTGGAAGACCTCCACACCTTTGCCGAGTCCCTCCCGGAGGCGGAGCGCGGCGCCCTTACCCTGCGGCTCCATGCGCTCACCTCACGCATCGAGGCCCTCGAGATGGCCGAACTCCAAGCCCTAGCGGAAACGGAGCGCCGGGGCTCGCCCGGCCCCGGCGCCTCCATGCTGAAGCTCCTGGGCACGGAGCTGAGCCAGGCCCTCACGGAGCTTCAGGTAGAGGCCCTCGGACCCTATGGCCTCGTACATCAGCCCCAGGCCCTGGCCTTCGAGAGCAACGTGGCCCCCGTGGGCCCGGCAGCGGGGCTCACTACCGTGCCCTTCTACCTCAACAATCGGGCCGCCACGATCTACGCAGGGTCGAGCGAAGTGCAGCGCAACATCATCAGCAAGGCGGTGCTCGGCCTATGACCACTCGGCTTTGGCTCGTCCGCCACGGGCAAATTCAGGCCAACGTCGACGGGCGCTGGCACGGCAGCACGGACAGCCCGCTAACAGCGACGGGGGAAGCCCAGGTGGCGGCCACCGGCGCCTGGTTTAAGGCCCAAGGCCGACCCATTACGGCGGTCTATGCGAGCCCCCTGCAGCGCACCTTTAACACCGCCGCCGGGATCGCCGACGCCCTGGGGCTCCCGACCCAGCCCGAGCCCGCACTCCGGGAGTACGGCATCGGCGTGCTCGAGGACACCCCCTTCACCACGCTGAAGGACGAGCTTGGCTTCTTCGAGCGCATCTTTGGCGACGGGGCCTGGGCCCCGGAGGGCGGGGAAGCCCGGGAGGCCGTGGAAGCGCGCATTCAGGACATTTTGGAAGCGCTGGCAACGCGCCACGCCGGGGAAGAGATCGTCGTGGTGAGCCATGGCGCCGCCCTGGCCCTTGGCCTTGCGCGCTTGCTCGCCAGCCCGGATCACCACTGGGCCACCCTGCATAAGAACAATTGCGCTGTCTCCGAGCTGTGCTTTACGCCAGCCCCGGAGCTTCGCCAATTCAACATGACCGCACACCTTGGGGAGGGCCCGGCATGAGCTATGAGTTTTGCACCACGGACGCGAAGGACCACATCCTAACCGTCACCATCAACCGGCCGGAGCGCATGAACGCCCTCCATCCGCCAGCGAATTTGGAACTGGGCGAGGTTTTCGATGCCTTCGACGCGGACCCGGAGCTCTGGGTGGCCATTATCACCGGCGCCGGGGATCGGGCCTTCAGCGCCGGCAACGACCTGCGCTACCAGGCTGAAGGGGGCAAGCGTGGCCCCATGCCCCTGGGCTTTGGGGGCTTAACCAGCCGCTTCAATATGAGCAAGCCCGTCATCGCTGCGGTGAACGGCGTGGCCATGGGCGGCGGCTTCGAGATTGCCCTGGCCTGCGACATCATCCTCGCCTCGAAGACCGCCCGCTTTGCCCTGCCCGAACCGAAGGTGGGCCTCGCCGCCCTCGCCGGGGGCCTGCACCGCCTGCCCCGGCAGATCGGCACCAAGGCCGCCATGGGTATGATCCTCACGGGGCGCCACGTCCCCGCGGAGGAAGGGCTCCAGCTGGGCTTTGTGAACGAGGTGACGGAGCCGGAGGCGCTGATGGACCGGGCCCGGGCCTGGGCCGCCATGATCTGTGAGTGCGCCCCGCTGTCCATCCGCGCCAGCAAGGAAGTGGCCTACAACGGCCTTTCCCATGCCAGCCTCGAGGCGGCCATGGCCGCCACCTATCCCGGCGTAAAGGCCATGGTGGAGAGCCAGGACTTCATTGAAGGACCGAAGGCCTTCGCGGAGAAGCGCCCCCCGAACTGGAAAGGCTGCTAAGGGACCTCGCCCCGCACCATGACCACCCCCGAGGGGCCCGAACCCCGAGCACGCTCAGACGATGCGGCGGCCTCCGCGGAGGCCG